>JAGREB010000377.1 GCA_020446775.1 Paracoccaceae bacterium | reverse complement strand
CGGCGCGTCGCCCATCGGCGGCGGTTTCTTTTCAGTTTGAGGACTCATGGCGATGAGCGTTCTGCTTTCGATCCAAGGCCTAAGGATTACAATTTTGCCGCAAATACCGGAAATCTAAAAGCTATGCGCGCGCAGTCGATTTCAATTGTTTGGCTTTCGAAACGGGTGTACCGGTTGGAAAGATATTAAACTTTAGATTGCTCATCCGATTGCGCATATCACTGACACCAACTTGTCACGCGTCGGTTGGCGTCCGGCAAGTTAGCATAGGACCCCACTAGTCTTTAGAATCGAACAGGTTAAGTCCAAATGTTTGAGAATATGCGTTCGCGCCGAAACTTGCTTCGTTCGACGGCAATTTTTGCAGGCGGATTATTGGCGTCCTTGGGTCCGGTGGGCCGCGTTTGGGCCGCGCCGGTATTTATCAATGACCCATTTCAACTTGGTGTGGCCAGCGGCGACCCGGTTCCCGACGGTTTCGTAATCTGGACCCGCTTAGCCCCCGACCTGTTTGACCCCCAGGCCCTTCCCAATGAGGCGATCGTGGTCAATTGGGAAGTCGCGGCCGACGACAAGATGAAGAAGACCGTCATGCGCGGGCAGGTCTACGCGCGGCCGGAATTGGGCCATAGCGTGCACGTCGATGTCATGGGGCTCCAACCGGGGCGTGAATACTTCTACCGGTTTACGTGCGGCGCGGCCGTCAGCCCGGTCGGCCGCGCTTTGACCTTGCCGACCCCGACCGATTCACCCGACCGATTGAAGTTCGCCCTGGCTTGCTGCCAGCACTTCCAGCAGGGGTACTTTACGGCGTACCGCGATATGATCGCGCAAGACCCGAATTTGATCGTCCACGTGGGCGATTACATTTATGAGGTCAGTTATGGCGTCACGGTGCGCCAGTACCCCGTCAATTACGCCCGATCGCTAGAAGAGTACCGCCTTCTCCACGGCGTTTATAAAACCGATCCGGATTTACAAGCCGCTCATCGCCATAGCCCCTGGATTTTCACGTGGGACGACCACGAGGTCGACAACGACTACGCGCGCAACAATTCTCAGTTCGGCGAGGATCCGGTCGAATTTGAAAAGCGGCGTTTGGCGGCCTACCAAGCATACTACGAGCATATCCCGTTACGCGCGCAAGCGCGGCGCAACGCCAACGGCGACATGATCCTGTATCAGCGCCTCAACTACGGCAACCTGCTCGAATTCAACGTGCTCGACCTGCGCCAGTGGCGGTCCAATCAAGCCTGCGAGAGCCCCGACTGGATGTCGGGCCGGGTGCTTAATGTGGCAGATTGTCCTGAATTCGCCGATCCGGCGCGCACCATGCTCGGAAAGGATCAGGAACGCTGGATGCAGATGCAGTTCGCCAAGACCGGCGCCAAATGGACGGTTCTTGTCCACAGTCTGATGTTGAGCGCCTTCGATCAGGTCAACGGACCCGGTACGGGCTACTACACCGACAACTGGAGCGGCTATCAAGTGGCGCGGCGCAAAGTGCTTGACCTGATCAAGGCGCGGAAGCCGGCCAACGTCGTGTCATTGGGCGGCGATATTCACAGCTACTTCGTGTCCGAAGTTAAAGACGAGGACGGAAATCCTGATTCCCAGACATTGCTGACCGAGTTCGTGACGACATCGATCACCTCGGAAAGCTACAACACTGAGATCTTCAACGCCTTGTTGCCTGAGAATCCGCACATCAAGTTCTGCGACGACCGTTTCCGGGGTTACGTCATGTGCGATGTGTCTCAAAGCCAATGGCAGGCCGATTTGCGCATCATGGATACGGTACGCACGCGCGACGGAAAGGCATTGTCGCTCAAAAGCTTCGTGGTTGAAGACGGCCGTCCGCGATTGGAGATAGCGTAGTTTCGGTTACTGGAGTTCGCACCGACCGGGACGCGATCACGCCTCCAAAGAAAAAACCCCGCCGAAGCGGGGTTCTCTCAAGACGATATCGTGCGACGGTTACGACTTTCTTTTTCTCAAGCCCGCGCCGAGCAATCCGACGCCCAACAAACTGAGCGCTCCCGGCGCCGGAACATTCACCGGTGGAGCTGACGAAATCGCGCCGATCGCGTCGATATCCGCTTCGCCGTATGGAAAGCCGGTTTGGTTCGGCGCGACGTCGATCAACCGGACATATGAATATTGCGCGAACGGAATAACTCCGACGACGGCATCGATATCGATGCTGGTCGGTTGACCGCTCAAATCGCCAAGATCGATCCAGTTGATCAGATCCTGAGAGATGGACACGTTGAACTTTTCGACAACGGCACCGACCTCGAAAATGTGCAGATCGGGAGTTGCGTCGCCTGAGGTCGTCAATGAGTTATTGGTGAACCGAACAATGACGCTGCCGCCGTCGCCAAGAGAAAGGTGAAGGCCATCGGGCGCGCCCAGAGCTCGGCTTGCATCGTTGTACGGGGCGCCGACATCTGCCCCCGGATTGAAGCTGACGATCTCGTCGGCGAATGAAATGTCGCCGTCGGGGAAGGTAACTCCTGAATACGTCGTGGGGGTCGCCCAAGCCGGCCCAGAAACAACGAGAGCAGCCCAGGCGGCGATTTTGGCGATCGAATAACGGCGAAACATGCTGCTAACTCCAAAGTAATTGGTAATTCGCCCTTTACTCTGCAAACCCCGTGCCAATTTCTAAAAAATACGATTTTTCAAATAGTTATGTAAAAGGCTGTGCCGCGAGCGGCGCTGAAATGTAAAGAAATCTGACACCCTAAAATGCTCGACGCGCTCTAGGTGTTTGAAAAGAAGATAAGAAATATCGAGATTTCAAATGAGTAGCTGAAAGTGCGGACCCGGTTCTAAAGCGTCAGAAATTTTTACACCGCATTTTGGAAGGGAGACCCTAAATCGAAACGCCGGCACCTTGAGGGTGCCGGCGTTTTGTTTTTGATTTCCGATTGGCTCAGAATTCGTAGCGGACGCCCATCTGGATTTGCCAAACCGACGGTTTCGCTTGGACGCTAAACCGTTGATCCCGGTTTTGGATAGGACCGCTGTACACGTACTTGCCGTTCTGGATACCTGTCGCTTGGACGACCGGCACGACGAACGGGAAGTTCGGCGTGAGTTCCTGACCCCAGCTCTTGTTCAAGAGGTTTGTCAGGTTGCGGATGTCGAACACGAACACGCCTTTGTTGCCTTCGAACAGTCCCGGAATCTCCTGACGGAATTGTACGTCGATCTGCGTGACGCTCTTGCCGCGGAAAGCGTTACGCGGAACGATCTTGCCGCGATACTTGTCGAGGCCATTCTGGGTGATGTACGCATCAAGCGCTTCCCAGGTCAGCCCTCCCGCCAGGACGACGTCGTTGGCGTCGGTCGGCACGTAAAACAGTTGACGCTGACGTGAGCTTTGGCGCGGATCGCCGAACACCGAACTCGATCCCGAGAACGTATAGCTATACGGACGTCCCGACCGGTTTTGGCCGAAGAACGACACCGACGTCTCGTAGTCGCCCCAGAACTCTTTGCTCCACTTCACCGCGCTGACGATATTGCGCTTCAGTTCGTAGTTGGAGGTCGCGAGTTTCGGGTTGTTGATGTCGTCGGTCGCCAAGTTGTCCCAGTTCGACTGGGCGGTCGAGCTGGTGCCCGGGTTAACGTCTCTCACATCGGTGAAGGTATAGCCGAGTTCCCAATCGATGATCCCTATGCTGGTGTCCCACGTTTTGGCGACATTCAAAGAGGCGACCCACGATTCGCCTTGCTTGGTATTGGTCAAAATCAGGTCGTTGCCGCTCGACGGTACGCCGGGACGGCGGCTGTAGATCGGCCGGCCATCGGGCGTGACGCCGGTTGCAATGACACGGTTCTCGGTCCACGTCGTCGCGTTCTTCACGCTGCCGTATATCAAGTCGGCGGTGACCAGCCAGTCGTTACCCATGGCGCCGAGATCGAAGGTCTGGTCGACACCCAAGGAGAACTTCCAAACCGACGGAATCTTGAAGTTCGGGTCGACCGCGTTGACCGAACCGTCACCGCCGGCGACCAGGGCTTGCGCTTCGGCCGGGACCGGGGTTCCCGAGACGTTGTCGAGAACCGCGGCAACCAGGTTGGCCGCGGACGAGCGCGTTACCCGTACCGAACCGGTGGCGATACCGTCATTGCTGTAGCTGTTGGACAGCCACACGTTCGGATTGCCGCCGCCGAACAAACCGGCGCCGCCACGGATCTTGGTTGTATCGCTAAGGTCGTACGCGAACGACAAGCGCGGCAGCAACAAGTGTTTACCGTCATAGGTCGAAGTGTTCGAGAAGCCGTACCGGGAGAAGAAGAACGGGTTTTCACGCGGGCGCGCCGTGCTCGAATACTTCTCGTAACGTAAGCCGGCGATTAGCGTTAACTCCGGCGTCGCATTCCACGAATCCTGGATGTAGTAGGCATCCAAATCCGAATCGAATGTTGCGCCACCGTCGGCTTGAATATTGGTGGTGGCATTCGCGTAGTTGAACGATGTCGCGCTCCGGGCCTGGAAATCGGCGATCGAGGCGAAGAAGTACTGGCCGTAGGAGTTGGGCAGGAACAAATTGAAGAAATCCGTCATCTCGCGTTCGTAACCGGCCGTGATTGTATGGTCTCCAATCAGGTAGTCGCCCTTAACCTTAATATTCCAAAGCTTGACGCTGAGTTCATTGCCGTGGCGGAATTGGTCCGGACCGAACACGAGCATTCCGCCGCCGGGGGTCTGCACCTGCATTTCCGAGAAGGGGATTTCGCCAAGTGGTGTCGGATTTGCCTTTTGCTCCTTATAACCAACCTTCACTTCGGTCTTGAACGCGTCGGTCCAATCCGAAAATAGCTGGCTGGACACCGCGTCGAGCTTGAACTTGTTGTTGTACCAGTTCGATGCTGCGCTGAGCGTGCCGTTTGATGATGCGCCTTGCGCGACGGCGGGATTGTTGGTGACAGTCAGATTTCCCTTGTCGCGGTTGTAAGACACAACCAAACGGTGATCGTCGTTGATGTTCCAGTTCAGCTTCCCGAAGATTTTTTCGTCTTTCTCCGGAAGGCCGGTTGGAAGATCGAGAATGCCGTAGTTGTAAACCGATTGCGCGATCGATTTAATTTGATCGTAATCGGCTTGCGTGACGGTATTGACGACGTTGGCGAAGCTGCTGCCGGCCGGACCGCGCGTAACCGGGGTCGAGGTCGTGAATTTTTCATAGCCCGCGAAGAAGAACAGTTTGTCTTCGACGATCGGGCCGCCAAACGTGCCGCCGTAGGTTTTGTCTTTGAACGTCAGATTGATGTTTGTGTTTTTGCTCTTGCTGCCGAGCAAACCGTCTTCCGAATAATAGTAATACGCCGATCCGGTCCAATCGTTCGTGCCCGATTTAGTGACGATATTGATGTTGCCGCCTTGGAAGCCGGAATATGTGACGGCATAAGGGATGGTGTTGACCGAAAGTTGATCGATGATGTCCACGCTCACCGGCGCGCGCAGCGACGGATAACCGCCGTTGTTGAGGCCGAAGTCGTCGTTCTGGCGGATCCCGTCGATCGTCAGCAGGTTGAAACGGTTGTTGTTGCCGGCGATCTGGATCGCGTCGGAGTTCGACCGGTCGATGAAAACCTTAGAGTCTTTCTTCAAGGTTTCCTTGAAGTCGCGGCTGGTGACCGGGGTCTTGGCGATGTCGTCGCGATTGTATTGGGTGCTGACGCCGTAAACGACCTCGCCGATCCGGCGGCCGACGACGACCAGCTCTTCGACCATCGGTGCCGACCCGCCGACTTGATAGTCGAAATTGTAGGGCTGACCGAGAACCAGAAACACGTTCTCTCTCGCTTCTTCGGTGCCGCTGGGGGACGTGATTGTGATCTTGTACGGACCGCCCAAGCGCAGGCCGCGGCCGCCGTATCCGGACAGACCAGTGGCGACGTGCTGCTGCGTGACAGCCGCCCGCTGCCGCCCACCAGCACGGTCTTCAAGGTGCTGGCAGCAGGAGGCCGTTCAATTGGCCGGCGGTTTCTTGTGCCATCGCTGGAGCGGTTGCGAGGGCGGCAGACATCAAAAGGGCCAAGCGCAGGCCTTTGGACATGGTCGCGTTCATGACGTTCAAATCCGTTGGTTGGTGGAGGAATGAGTCGGTATCAATTGCGGCGCGATCCTAATCAGCACGCCTTTCATGCAAATGACAAGAATGTAAAACTGATGTGAATGATTTACTTGAGTTTTGTTTCGCGTCAGACACGCGG
>JAGREB010000376.1 GCA_020446775.1 Paracoccaceae bacterium | reverse complement strand
GCAGCATGCCCGAGGCCAGCGCGCCGAGGACGAAGTATTTCACACCCGCCTCGGTCGCCCGCAAATTGGACCGGTGGAAGGCCGCCAGCACGTACAGGGACAAACTTTGCAATTCGAGGCCGACATAGAGCGAGATGAAATCGTTGGCCGAAATCATCATCAACATGCCGAGAGTCGCGAAGACCACGACAATCGGCAGCTCGAACCGCGCCACGCCTTCGGCGTGAGACCAGTTGTTGATCATGATCAGCGAAATACCCGCGCCGATCAGGGTCAAAATCTTGGCGAAGGAGGTGAAACCGTTGACAACGAACAAGCCGTTGAACGCCTCACCGGCGGCCGGCGGATTGTTGTAGAGCAGCACACCGCACACCGCGAACAAGACAACGCCCGCCCAGGTCAACAGCGAGGAGGAATCGCGGCCGCGAAACACACCGACCATCAAGAAGACCATGCCGCCGAGGGCGAGAATCAACTCTGGCAACGCGGCCTGGGTGTTGGACATCATGGTTTCGATCATGGCGCGTCCCCTACTTCAGCCACGCCAAGACCTGTCCGGCGGCAGGCAGCGCGGCCGTATCGGCCGCTTTCGCCGCATGGAACTGGTCGAGCAGATTGTTCACGGACACGCTCATGACCTCAAGAACCGGCGCGGGATAGATCCCCATCCACATCACGACGATTAGCAACGGCGCGAAAATCGCGATTTCGCGCGGTTCGAGGTCAAGCATCGCTTTGACGTCGTCCTTGGTCAGTTCGCCGTACACGACGCGGCGATAGAGATAAAGCATGTAGGCCGCGCCGAGGATCACGCCGGTCGCGGTCAACAACGCCACCCAGCTATCGACCTGGAACGCACCCGCCAGCACCAGGAATTCGCCGACAAAGCCCGAGGTGCCCGGCAAGCCGACCGAGGCCATCATGAACACCATGAAGGCGAAGGCGTATTTCGGCATGTTGTTGACCAACCCGCCATAGCGGCCGATCTCGCGCGTGTGCAGGCGATCGTAAACCACGCCGACGCACAGGAAGAGCGCACCGGAGACGATCCCGTGCGACAGCATCTGGAATATCGCGCCTTCGATGCCCTGTTTGGTGCCGGTGAAGATGCCAACGGTGACGAAGCCCATGTGCGCGACCGAGGAATAGGCGATTAGCTTCTTCATGTCCTCTTGCACGAGGGCAACCAGGGACGTGTAGATCACCGCGATGATCGACAACGTGTAAACCAGCGGTGTGAAATAGACGCTGGCTTCCGGCAGCATCGGCAAAGACATTCGCAGGAACCCGTAGCCGCCCATTTTCAGGAGCACCCCGGCCAGGATGACCGACCCTGCGGTAGGTGCGTCAACGTGCGCGTCCGGCAGCCACGTGTGAACCGGCCACATCGGCACCTTGACCGCAAACGACGCGAACATACCCAGCCACAGCCAGTACTGCATCTGGACGGGAAAATCGGCCGCCATCATCGCCGGGATATCGGTGGTGCCGGTCTGGAAATACATCGCCAGCATTGCGACCAGCAGCAACACGGACCCCGTCAGCGTGTAGAGGAAGAACTTGAAGGCCGAGTAGACGCGCCGGCCACCGCCCCACACACCGATGATCAGGAACATCGGGATCAGCACACCTTCGAAGAATACGTAGAACAGCACCATATCGAGGGCGCAGAACATGCCGACCATCATGGTCTCGAGGATCAGGAACGCGATCATGTATTCGCGCACCATCTTCTCGATCGCCACCCAGCTCGCGAGCACGCACAACGGCATCAAGAACGTGGACAACAGCACGAACGGCATCGAAATACCGTCGACGCCCATCCGGTAGGCGATTTTGTATTCGGGTAACCAATCGACCTGTTCCTCGAATTGGAACGCCGCAGTCGAGCTGTCGAAGCCGAACCACAGGTTCAGCGACAACAGGAAAGTTGTAATCGTCACCAACAACGCGACCTGACGCGACTGTTGGGCCACGACTTCGGCCTCACCGCGGATCGATAGGATAATCGCAACCCCGATCAGCGGCAGGAACGTCACCACCGACAGGATCGGCAAATCGTTGAGAAAGCTGGCCATGGCGTTCATCGCTTAATGCGCTCCGCCGCCCAGCACGTACCACGACACCAGGGCGACCACGCCGATGATCATCGCGAACGCATAGTGATAAAGGAGACCGGATTGGACCGCGCCCAGGCGTCTGGCAGCGCGGACAACGGTCGCAGCAATACCATCGGGGCCGAAACCGTCGATGATATACGTGTCCCCGCCCTTCCAGAACCAGCGGCCGAGGCGGAATACATTTTTCGTGAAAATGAAGTCGTAGATTTCGTCGAAGTAC
>JAGREB010000375.1 GCA_020446775.1 Paracoccaceae bacterium | reverse complement strand
GGCGAATTCCGCCTCGTAGTACATCAGCACGCTGCGGTCGCCGTCGGTCGGCTCGCGCGCCGTGCCGTATGAGAACAAGCGGTTGACGACACACGCCGGCGTTGCCGGGTTTTCCCGCATCGCCTCGCCCAGCCCTTTGGCGTCTTTGTAGGGAATGCCGTCCAAGTCGCCCGACGGATCGATCGGGGAGCCGTTTTCGGCGGTACGGAACTGTCCGGCGCCGTCGATGCGTTCCAACGCCAGCCCGATCGGATCGGTCAACTTATGGCATCCGGCGCACGCCGGCTGGGTGGCATGCACGGCCAGCCGTTCACGCGCGGTGCGATTGGGTGAATTCGGATCGTTGAACAATGAAAAATCCACGTCGCCCGGCGGGTCGGGGATTTTCTGGCACAACAACGATTCCCGGATGGCGCGGCCGCGGATGGTCGGCGAACTGCGGCCGGGGTGGGAGTAAAGCGCGGCGAAACTGACTTGAGTCATCAGACCGGCGCGCGGATCGCTTTCCGGGAACTCGTAAGGCATCCAACCGCCGTCCGGACGGGTGATCGGCACGCGATAAATCCGGCCAAGCGGCCCGCTCATGAAGGTTTTGCGGGTCGTGAAAATGTCGCGGTAGTCGCTGTTGTCCGTAATCAGGACGTCGACCAGCGTGCGCAACGTTTGTTCCTTGGCGTCGCGCGCCACCGCGGCACTGAACGCCGGGTAGATGATCGAATCCCGTTCGACCTTGTCGAGGTCGTCGAACGCCAGCATGTCGGTGAAAAACGCGCGCACGCCTTGATCGAGATGCGGCGAGGCGAGCATGCGGTCGACTTGCGCGGCGAGCCCCTTTTCGGTGTGCAAGTCGCCGCGCTCGGCGGCCGCAAGCAGCATGGCGTCGGGGGCGGAATCCCAAAGGAAAAAACTAAGGCGCGAGGCTTTCGAATATCCATTCAGACGCATGGCGCCGGAATGATCGGGATCCGGTTCGGTCGCTTCGACCACGAACAGGAACGACGGGTTCACCAGCATGCCTTCCAATCCGGCGGCCAGTCCGTCGTAAAAATTCCCCAGTTTCGAAGACGCGTCGCCGGCGATGGCAACCGCCGCGTCGACTTCTTCGTTCAACGGCGCGCGGCGAAACAGCATGCGCCCGACCTGGCCGAAGAACTGCCGTGCGCACGCCGCGTCGGCGGTCGTGACATCTGCGGGCGTGCACGGGACGAGCGATTGGCGATTGGTTTCGCTGACGACCTGCGCGGCGATCGTACGTGCCATGCGGTCGTAATTTTCAAGCCCCGCCGGCGTAATGCGGGCCGTGCGCGCACCGACCGTCATCAGGCCGTTGCTGCGCAGCAGCGGGTCGAACAGCCCGCCAAAACGAATGTTGGCGCCGAACAGATCGCGGATCGTGTTCCGATACTGAACTTCGGTCAGGCGGCGAATGCCCGGAAGCGCGCCCTCGCTGACCGGTTCCGGTTCGCTGCAGGCCGATAGCGCCAGAATCAATCCGGCCGAAAGCGCGACCAAACCTTTTTTCGCGACGTTTTTAAGAATCACTCTGACTGCTCCGTTCGCTGTCATTGTCCGGTGCTGCTGTCGGCGGATTGTTCGTCTTTGATGACGAACGCCGAGACCGCCGTGAAGTTGTAAGCGGTCGAAAGCGACGTGCATTTGCCGGTTTTGGGATCGGGATAACCGTCGGCATACTTGTGCGCCGCGACGTAGACCGCCGGACAGTCCGATATCGCCGTGGACGAAACAGGCCCCAGTCCGCCGATATAGAACATCAATTGATCGATATCGAAGTAAGCGCCGACCATGCCGGTCGCCCGCTCGCCGTTTTCCGCGATCTTCATGCGCATGCGCATATCGCGGAATACCTGGTTCATATAAGTGTAGTTGCCATAGAACGGGAAATTCACGTCACCGGGTGACGTGATCAATTCGCCGTCGACGATCTTGCCTTTGACCTGCGAGTCGTATCGCGGCACGCCGTCGGTCTGATCGATACGGTAGCTTGAGAACGGGACGAACTTGCCCTGACCGTCCAGAACGTATTGATCGATCGAGCGATAGATCGTCAGCGTGACGTCGTCGTCGTTCCTGGCGTCGTCGACATCCGAGATTTCAAGCAGCGTCATGCCCAAGCCGTTCGATTTGCGGTTCTCGTTGGCGTTGACGTCGTACTGCCCGAACGAGCGAAATCCGTAGATGCATCCCAATATGCGGTACATCTGGTTGTCGACGCCGGGCGTGCCGTCGACACCGGTGAAATTCTCGTGCGCGCAGGTATTGGCGGTCGCGTTGCCGTCGGTGTTGCCGTCGAGATCCATGCCGAAGGACGTGTCGCCTTCGATGGTCAACAGCGGCGGGTCGGTCACGGCCGTCGGGTTCAAGCAGACATCTTCGCCGTTCGGTCCACGCCGGATTGCGGTGTAAAAACGGTCGAGCCGCGACTTGAGCCCGTTGTCGGTCAATTTGGCGCGATCTTCCTTGGAAAGTCCGCGCCACCAGTATTCGTCGTAGCCGACGTTCAAGCCGCGCGGGCACTCGTCGATGAACGGCGTTTCGTAGATGGCGTTGAACCATGTCGTGACCACGAACCCCAACGTTTTTGCATCCGCCGGAGTGGTGATTGATAACGCGAGCGTTCCCGCCGTCAGTGCGCTTAGGGCGGTTATGGACCTTAGCCCACGACCGATACGGTGAAGAGGCGCGTCATTTGCTGGTTTGGACACGCGTGCAGTTCCTTCAATCGATTGAACGCTGCCGCCGACCACATCCCGTGGCGGTCGAGCGCCGCGAACGCGAATTCACCATGGTGTAGCCGGAAGTACAATTTGAAGAGCGCGAAAGTTCACATTGCGGCTAAGCATCTGTGCCCGAGGGAGCTGGAAAAGCCAATAAATTCAATTGCTTTTCTGCCCGTGCGATGTTCATTTTGACCGCCATGTGGGCGGCGGTTTGTAAAGCGGCGCAGGCACGGCCTCGTTCGCGGTGGTCTGCGCGATGGTCTAAGAGCGGGCGCGGCACAACCGGCGGGTTGCTCCTGCGCGCGTGGATGGCCAACTATCGCCTCTTGAGATTCAACGGGTCAGCGGAAATCGCCATGTCAGTTTTGCGCTTGGTTTTGGCCGTGGTGTGTGCGGCGGTCGCGGTGATGGGCCCGGCGAAGGCGGCCGACGACGACATCTATTTCGCCGCCGTGCTGACGCCAGACGACCAAAGCACACCGACCTATAGTCCTGCGACCGGTTACGCGTTGGTGTGGCTCGAACGCGAAACCCTGACACTGCATTGGAAAGTGACGTACACGGACCTGACGTCGCCGCCGACGATTGCCGGACTTTATGGACCGGAAAATGTCGGCGCCAATGCCGGCATCATTGTCGATCTTGCGCCCGGCGGGATCGCCAGTCCGATCGAAGGATCGACTGTCCTCACCGACGGAAAGTCTCGGTATCTGATTACAAGCCGTGTCTACGCGAACATACACACCAAAAAGTATCCCAACGGCGAATTGCGCGGGCAACTCCGCCGCCAAGTCACGCAAGAGCTGCGCGATAAGGGTATTCTCAAGTAACGTCTTCTCTTAATTGTGCTGCGGAATTGTCCCGGCCGGCCGGCGGGCGTGTTGCGCCCGGCTTGAACCTGTAAAATCAATGGGTTTGCCTATGGGTGGGTTGCCGCCGTTTCGCGGTCGCCCGGCGAATGCGCCCGCCTGACCAAGGGGTGGGCATCGCTTACTATCACAATACTCAATGCGGTTGATCGATCTTAAGATTTTGTTGCGTTCAGATGAACTGGGGAGATGCCGCCGCTTTTTGGCGGCGGTCGCAATCAGGCGTTTCGCGAACGGTAGAACGACGGCCCATCGCGCGGTGCGAAGTGCATGGAACGTACAATCACGGTTGCTCACGACCACGAGGGAGGTCCACGTTATGAGAAATAAATATCTATTGGCTGGCGCGGCAGTGATCGCGCTGGTGCCTGAGGCCTGGTACGCCGCATCGGCCCAAGACATCAGGCTCGAGGAAATCGTCGTCACGGCGCGCAAGCGCGAAGAAAACCTGATGGAAGTTCCGCTGGCCATCACCGCGTTCTCGGCGGTCGATATCCAGTCGCGCAACATGAAGGAGCTGAACGATATCAGCGCCTTCACGCCCAGCTTCAATTTCGTCAATCAACAAGGCGGTTCGGGCCGTAACGACCGCTCGTCTAACGCGCTGACCTTCCGCGGTCTCTATCTTGGCAACAACGTCGGCCTGTCGGCCGGCGGTCAGCTGTTCATCGATGGCGCCCCTGTGATCGGCGCGCAGACGCCGAGCATTTCGGACGTCGAGCGCATCGAAGTGCTGAAAGGCCCGCAGTCGGCCTACTTCGGCCGGTCGACCTTCGTCGGCGCGATCAACTTCGTTATGCGCGAGCCGAGCGACGAGTTCAAAGGCCGGATCGGCGCGGAATATTCGCGCTTCGGATCGAACGACCTTTCGCTCAGCCTTGAAGGTCCGATTGTCGAAGACAAATTCAAGGCTCGCATCAGCGCCCGGCACTTCCATGAAGGCGGCCAATACACCAATTTTGCCGACCCCCAGGGGAAGAAGTTCGGCGAACGCACGACGAATTCGTTGTCGAGTTCGATGGTGTTCACGCCGACCGACAACCTCAAGATCAAGGCATTCGTCAACTACTTCGAGAACGCCGACGGCCCTCCTGCCCAAGCCGCGCTTAAAGGCGAATATCGCATCGGTATACCGGACCGCCAAGGTAACTGTCGTCCGCTGACGCCGTTGCCGGCCGGCATCACACCCGGATCCAGCGCGTCGCGCGGTTACTATTGTGGGACCTTGCCCAGTGCCGGCGATCTGAAGAAGCAGAACTTGATCTCGGGTGATTACCAGATCAATGCGTTGCTGCGGCAAACTTTGTTTAACCCCCCCAATCCGCTTTGGGCCACGTTCGACCCGCTGTTCATCGAGGACAACGCGCACCGCCGTAAAGCGTATCAGGGGGACCTGCGGATCGATTACGATACGGGCGGTGGCTACACTTTCAGCGCACTGTCGGCCTACCACTACGACAAGTCGTCGAACATGATCGACCTGAACTATCGTGATGCGCACGACATTCCAAACCCACTTTATGTTTCGGAAGCGGCAACGCCGACCCGCCTTCCATGGCGCAACCTTCTCTTGCTTAGCCAAGCACGCTCGAAAGACTGGAGCCAGGAGCTGCGTTTGACATCGCCGCAAGACCAAGATCTGCGGTGGACGTTCGGATTCAACTACCTTTACGCTCATTCGCCAGGCGGCACGGTGTACGGCAACCTGATCTTGGGCCCATTCTTTACTGCCGCGATCACCAAGCAATGGGCGAGGACGCCGTCGGTCTTCGGTGCCGTATACTATGATTTCACCGAGGATCTGACGCTGTCCGCCGAAGCGCGGTATCAATGGGATAAGATCAGCCAGCA
>JAGREB010000374.1 GCA_020446775.1 Paracoccaceae bacterium | reverse complement strand
GCCGACGATTACATCACCAAGCCGTTTTCCATGCCCGAGCTGCTGGCCCGGGTGCGCGCCTTGCTGCGCCGCGCCAAACCGTCGAATCAGAAGGGCATTCTCAATTTCGGTGATATCGCCATGGATCTCGACGCCCACCGCGTGAGCCGCGGCGGGAAATTTGTCCATCTGGGCCCGACTGAGTTCCGTTTGCTGCAATTCTTCATGGAACGGCCCGGCACGGTCTTCTCGCGCGAGGAATTGCTCAACGGCGTGTGGGGACCGGACATTTACGTCGAGCCGCGCACCGTCGACGTCCACATCCGCCGCCTGCGCAAGGCCCTCAACAACGAGGACGGCTCGGACGTCATTCGCACGGTACGCGCGGCGGGTTATTCGCTCGACGCGTCCGCGGAGCAGGCGGCCTAATACGCCCGGTTCGTCCGCGGCCACGATCTCGAAAGGCTCGCGTCGCACCCCGCCTACGTGCTTTACTGCAGCTGCCGGCGCTGATGACGGCGCCGTCGACGCTTTTGCAGCAGCGGGGACGGTAAGGTGTTGAAATCCTGGTTTTTGCAGCCGTTGTGGTTCCGCGTCCTGACGGCGATGGTGGCAGGCATTATTGCCGGATTGCTCCTGGGGCCGCAGGCCGATGCCCTGAAGCCGATCGGCGACTTGTTCATCCGCGGCATTAAGATGCTGGTCGTTCCGCTGGTCTTCATCTCCCTGCTGTCGGGCGTCATTTCGATGCCCAATCCGGCCAGTCTCGGGCGGATCGGGGTCAAAACCATGGCGCTCTATTTAGTCATGGCGCCGATTGCTGTTGCGATTGGGATCGGCTTCGCCGTTGCGTTCACGCCCGTCGCCGGAACGCCGGTCGACGGCTTGCTGGAAGGCGGGCCGCCCGATGCCAAGAGCGTCTCGATCCTCAAGTTGATCACCGAAATCGTTCCGACCAACCCAATCGCGGCGTTGGCGCAAGGCGACATTCTCGCCATTATTTTCATCGCGCTGTTGATCGGCATTGCGATGATCCGGGTCGGCGACGACGCGCAGCCACTGCGCGCGTTTCTCGGCTCCGCCAATGCCGTCATTGTGCGCATTACAGGCTGGGTCCTCGAGACCGCGCCGTTTGGCGTATTCGCCCTTATTGCGTGGGTTGTGGGGGCGCAGGGCCTCGCGGTGCTCGTGCCGCTTTTGAAACTGATCGTCTGCCTATACGCAGCGTGCCTGTTTCATCTCTTTGTCATTTCAGTGTTGCTGGTCATCGGCGTCGGCCGATTGAACGTGTGGCGTTTTTACCGGGGCATACTGGACGCGATGCTGGTTGCGTTTTCGACGTCGACATCGAGCGGCACGTTGCCCGTGACGCTGCGATGCCTTGAAAAGAACCTCGGCGTTTCGCGTTCGACCTCGACGTTTGTCGCCTCGCTGGGCGCGACCGTCAACATGGACGGAACCGCGATTTACATGGGCATGTTCGCGTTGTTTACCGCGCAGGCCTTCGGAGTCGAACTCGGGTTCGCTCAGTACGCAGCCATCGTCTTCACAGGTACGCTGGCGTCGATCGGCGCCGCCGGTATTCCCAGCGCGAGTCTTGTACTGCTTCCGATGGTGCTGGGATCCGCCGGCTTGCCCGCCGAAGCGGTCGCGCTTGTGGTCGGCGTCGATCGCGTGCTCGATATGATGCGTACGATGACCAACGTCACCGGCGACGCGATCGTCGCCGCAGTCGTCGGAAAGCTTGAGGGGACGTTCGATCAGGATGTCTTCGACGGCACCCGCGCCGGTACGGACTCAGCGGCTGAGAACGCCTGATCGCCCGCTTCGCTATTCGCTATCGTAACTGACGAGACTGGTAACGGGCATTTCAAGGCGTGCGCGTCCGTTCAAAAATGCGAGTTCAATGACGCACGCGGCGCCGACGACGTTCGCGCCCGCCTCGCGCAACAACTTCGCGGCGGCCAGGATGGTGCCGCCGGTCGCCAATAAGTCGTCGACGATGACGATTTTTTGACCGGGGTGCACGGCGTCGATCTGAATCTCGACTTCATCCGATCCGTATTCGAGTCCGTATTGGGCGCGGCGTACTTCGCCCGGCAACTTGCCCTTTTTGCGGACCATCACCAGGCCGCGGCCGGCATTGACCGCAATGGGCGAGGCGACCAGGAACCCCCTGGCGTCGATGGCGGCATACAGGTCCGGATTCCAGCGGGCGGTGGCCTCGGTTAACAGCTCGGTTGCCGTGCTCCAGGCCTCGGCGTGGCGAATCAGCGTGGAAATGTCGAAAAAATTGATCCCCGGCTTGGGAAAATCGGCGATCTGGCGGATATGCTGCTTGAAATCCATGAATATTTTCCGAAGGTTATGCCTCTAACGCGGGGGTTGATGCGAGATGCGGCGCAACTGTTAACGCGCTTCTCCGTTGAAACACAATCGAAACCAATGCAACCGGCGGATATACATAAACGTAAATACGTCCGATGGCTTTCGCCGGAAAGTTGACAAATCGCCCCCATCTTCGGCGAAATTCGTGCAAATTAGGTGAACAACAGTGATTGCCAATGCTCTTAAAACGTGTACTATGACAGTGATCGTTGCGAAAAATTACAACTATCGGACGATCCCGAATGGGTGGGATGGGGCGTTTTGGTTACAAAACGGCGTAACGCCGGAGAGCTGGAACGCTATTAGACTTCAGGGGTCTACCGGTGACAGGTTTGACCATGGATGATGTGAACCGCTTGGCGACCGATCCGTCGCCGGCGACACGCGCAGGAACGGCTGCCAAACTGGCGGTCGAGTTCAATTCCGGCCGCTTTAGTGCGTCCGAATTGAAACTCGCCGAGCAGATATTCCGCATTATGGTCA
>JAGREB010000373.1 GCA_020446775.1 Paracoccaceae bacterium | reverse complement strand
CCGAGGCCGCCGAACAGTTCAAGGCGGCGCTGTCGCGCACGCCGAACCGGGCCAAATCGGTGCATGGTTTAGTACAGGCGCGACCACAAGCCGCCGCGGCAAACTGACGATTTCGATAGTTCCGGCTTGCTTGCCGGATATTCCGGCGGGTGCTCGCGCCTATTTCACAAGTTTCGCCGCAGCGTAGCCGGCTAAGCGGCCGAGGGCGGTGGCCGCGAGCAAACCGTTGCCGGCGAGGTATCCTGAATTTCCCGTGCCGGAAATACCGCGCGCTGCGCCTCCGCCCGCAAACAGATTCGGTAACGGGCTTTTATCCGGACGTAGCACACGCGCATCGCGGTCGACGACGAGCCCGCCTTGAGTGTGGAACAATGCGCCTGAAACCTTCACCGCGCGATACGGTGGCGCCAATACTTTACCCGTCGTGAAGTTACGCCCGAAAGAATCCTTCTTCTCGCCTTTGGCCATTGCCGCCACGTCGGCGAGGGTCTGCTTCAACGCATCGGCCGGTAGGCCCGTCACTACGGCGAGTTCGCCGACATCCTTGGCGGTACGAATGCAGTCGGCCTTGATGGCGTCTTGATAATCGTCGAATTCCTTCATGGAGTCGTGGATGCTCTCGTCGAAAATGCTCCACGCCCAATGGCCGGGTTGCGCGACGATATCGACGGCCTGCTCGGAATAGCCGCGCGATTCGTTGCAGAACCGCTGCCCCTGCGCGTTGACCTGGAAGCCGCCGCGGACGATATGCGCCCAAAGGATCGGGATGCCTTGGCCGTAGGCGAGGCCGCCGTGGCCTTGATAGGAATGAATATCGCCGATATCCGCGCCGAGCGCGCGGCCCCATTTGATCGCATCGCCTTTGTTGCCGGGATGTCCGAAGAAAGTCGCTTCGAGAATCTCCGGAATGTATTCCTGCAACATTTCGCGGCTGCCGGCGAACCCGCAACACGCCAGGATCAACGCGTCGCATCCAATGTCTTCCGTATTTCCGTCGGGGCGCTTTATTCGCACACCGCGCACGCGGCCGTCGGGATCGGCGTACAGGTCGCTGACCAGTGCTTCGAGGAGGATATCGATGCCCGCGCGCTCGGCGGCATTGTGCAAGGCGCCCATCAACTCCGAACCGGTGCGGTTGGGCGTGCCGTGCATTCGCATTCTGGAATGGCCGGGATAGAGAAATGAGTCGACCAGCGATAAGGGAACCTTTTGCACATCGGCCAGCCACTCGACCGTCGGCGCGCCTTCGCGCGACAGGTGCAGCGCCATGTCGGGGTCCGTCTCGCCTTTGGTTTTGGCCATAATGTCGTCGCAAAACAGCTCCGGTGAGTCGTCGATCCCTTTTTCCTTCTGAAAGCGGCTGCCGGGGCCGGGGATCAACCCGGTCGACATCGAAGTCGTGCCGAGCGCCGAAGCGTCGCGTTCGAGAATCAAAACCTCAGCACCCGCTTCTTTAGCCGCAAGCGCTGCGCACAATCCGCTACCGCCGCCTCCGACGATTAAAACAGGCACGGAACCGGAAAACTTCGCGTTTTGTGGATCGAGAATCGCCATTTCGGATGTATTTCGCTCTTATGGTGTGACGATGGTGATGCGGTCGGCATATGCCGAGCCGAGGAACAAATTGTTCCCGAATTGCAGCGCAACGGACGCCCCCGGAATTTTCAACTGATCGCTGGCATACAATACGCGGCGGCGGGTCAACAGTGCGTCGGCCTGAACGATTCCGAACGGAAACGCGCAGCCCGGCACCGAATATGCGTCGCACCCACGCGTGCTGAACATGCGTAGGCCGTTACCCCCGGCAACGATCAATTCGCCGTTGTCGGTCCAGGTGATGTTGTCGGGCCGGATCGGCAACAACAAATCCGAGCGTTCTCCGCTCTCGACGTCGATCCGGCTGATCGTACTTTCGTAGGTCGATGCCATGTAAACGTGCGTGGCCGTTCGATCGACCGTAATTCCATTTGGGAAAGAACCGGTCGAATTACGGACGCGAGTCCAACCGTTATCAGGGTGCCACCGCACTGCGTATCCGGTTCTCGTTCCCGCGAAAAGCTTGGCCGTGAGGTAAATCTGCCGCAATCCGGTCTGCCGGTAGAACATATGCGTGGCAAAAATCTGCCGGTCCGGCCCAATCGCGACATCGTTGAGGAACCAAAGATCCGGGACATCGATGCAGCCCTGCCAGGCCAATTCGATGCGCGTTCCGTCGACGGTTGCATTGAACAATTCGATGCGTTGTTTGGAGGTTCCGTTGATGGCGGCGACTCGGAACGATCCATCGTCATCGCGCCTGACATCGATCCCGCGGTAACGCGGAAACGGTGGCGGAGCCGTGCAGGTTGCTTCACCCGCGTATTCGAACGCGCGGTCGCTTGGATAAGTGAACGTCGGCGCCGCAACCAACATTGTCGCGGCATTTAGAACCACCAAAGGCGAATTGACGACACCGCCGCGCCCTTGCGGCACGAGAACTAAAGAGGTTCCTTCGAACCGCGCCATGTCTTCCGGGTTGTCGACCCCGCAGATCGGTATGGCTTCGGTATTGGAACTGCAGGGCGATACCGAGACCGGACGGCAGCCCGACAACACCACGGCGAATATCGCGAATGCGATCCAATGCCCGGCGGTGCGGAACGGTGTCTGCATCGCCGGCT
>JAGREB010000372.1 GCA_020446775.1 Paracoccaceae bacterium | reverse complement strand
CACGGCGGCGCGTGGAAGGTGGCCTACGCGGATTTCGTGACCGCCATGATGGCGTTCTTTCTGCTGTTATGGCTGTTGAACGCCGTCACCGAGGAACAGCTGAACGGTGTCGCCGATTACTTCACGCCGATTGCGGCCTCGACGCGCGAAAGCGGCGCCGGCGGCATGTTGGGCGGCCAGACCTTAGGCGAAGGCGCCTCCGAATCCCGCACCGGTTCGACTTCGGCCGTCGTGTTGCCGCCGCCGTCAATCGGCGCGGGCGGTACGGACAACTCCGATCCCGCCGAGAACAATGTCAACGACGCCGAGATGGATCGCGCGCTCGAAGCCCGCGAACAGCAACAATTCGAGCAGGCCGTCACCGAACTGAAAAAGAACATCAGCGGCATCCCGGACCTCGCCCCGCTGGCGTCGAGCTTGTTGATCGACAGCACGCCGGAAGGTTTGCGCATCCAGTTGGTCGACCAGGACCGCGTCGACATGTTCGCGCCCGGCAGCGCCAATCTTTATCCACGCGCCAAGGAACTGCTGGCGCAGATCGCCAAGGTCATCAAAAAGATGCCCAACAAGGTCAGCATTACAGGGCACACCGATCCATCCGGTTATGTGGACCCAACCGGTTACACCAACTGGGAACTGTCTTCGGACCGTGCTTTGGCGACGCGGCGCGCGTTGCTGGAAGGTTCGCTGGAAGACAACCAGATTTCCAAAGTCACCGGGGCCGCGGACCGTGAGCCGCTCGACCCGACCCAGCCGCGCAGCCCGCGCAACCGCCGTGTATCGATCGTGCTGCTGAAGGGCGAAAACCTGAAGGGCGACGAATTCGACCGGCTGCCCGACTTCCTCAACCGTACCCAAAGCCCCGAACCGGTAACGGAACAGCGCGGCGAAACCCTGGGTGGTGGTTGAGGCACGGCCACGCGTCCGGCGCATCGGCCAGGTTGTGGCCGCGCGACGACCACGCTTGCCAAGATTTCCGCCACCGGACATTCTTGGCCGATCGGGAATCAACATCTGCGGGCCGATTTGTGCCCGCCAACGAGAACGTGCACTGAGCGCAAATGGATCAAACGCCCCTCAAGCGGCCGCAGTTCTTTTTCACCACAGCGCCATTGCCGTGCCCGTATCTGCCCGAGCGCCTGGAACGCAAGATTGTCACGGAACTCACCGGCCCGGGCGCCGAGCACGCCCATGAAGGATTGGCGCGCGCCGGATTCCGGCGCAGCCATTCAATCGCCTACGCTCCGGCCTGCCCCGGTTGCCGCGCGTGCGTCGCGGTCAGGGTCCGCGTCGCCGATTTCGCACGCAAGCGGTCTTTCACGCGCATTTGGCGCGACAACTCCGATCTCCTGGCGGTGAAAGTGGCCGCCAAGGCGACCGCCGAGCAGTACGATTTGTTCGCGCGCTATCAGCAGGGACGTCACACCGGCAGCGACATGGCGCTGATGGGCTTCTACGAATACAGCGCGATGGTCGAGGACAGCCCGATCGATACCTACATGGTCGAGTTCCGCGACCGCATGGGCGCGTTGATTGCCGTGTGCCTGACCGACCGTACCACCGACGGGTTGTCGGCGGTTTATAGCTTCTTCGAAACCGGCGGGCCGCGCGACGGGCTTGGAAATTATGTCGTGCTCTGGCTGATCGAACACGCGCGCCGTCTGAACCTGCCTTATGTCTATCTCGGCTATTGGATCGCCGACAGCGCCAAGATGGCCTACAAGAGCCGCTTCCAGCCGTTGGAAGCGCTCGGGCCCGGCGGATGGGAACCGCTGCCCGCGCGCGAAACCGCGGCCGCGGAATAATTCCCGCTTACATCGAACACGATGACTCGCACGATTGGCGGCAAGCCAACGCCTGTTCGGCGCGCATCGCGTCGCACTGCGATTTGCATATGTTTTCGCGCGTCAGGCACATGGACTTCATGAGCGACGGGCCGCTGCCTTCGGCACACGCGGTCATGCATAAGACGGCAACCAACATCGCCGCGCGTACGAATATCGTCATTTGGTATCTCCGCTTGTCTCTACGTCGTCTTGTCCGCCCATTCCCGGCACCACATCGCCGCCGTCATCGTCGAAAATAAGCAGATCGGCCGGTTGGCAATCGAGCGCTTTGCAGATCAGCGCCAATGTTTCGAAGCGCACGCCTTTGACCTTGCCGGTGCGAAGCAAAGACAGGTTGGCTTCGGTGATGTCGATCAGCCGCGCCAGCTCGCGGGCGCGCATTCCGCGCGCGGCAAGCATACGATCGAGCGTGACGCGGATCGGCATGGCAATTCCCGGATCGATTACGCCGGACTACACAAAACTGCGGTTTTCGTCGGCCGCGGCAACCGCTTCGCCCAGAACCCAACCCACCACGATCATGGCTGCGCCCAACATGCCCGACAGCAGGGATTCGGAACTGAAGGCGATGGCGAACGCACGCTGCCCCGGCGGCATGCCGATGGACAATGCCAGCGACATCAAACCGGACCCCACCGGACTCGAGAACACGCCCAAGGTCAGCGCCACGGCGAAGCGGCGAAAGTGCGCGACGCTCGCCGGCGTCAGCACGTCCCCCGCCGAAAAAGCGCGGAACATGCGCCAGAGTTCGAACAGGCCCCATTGATACGGCAGCGCCGCGACGATGAGCGCCGCGAACACCGCGACGCGTTTGATTGGCGTGATCGCGCCGAGATCGAAACCGGTTTGCGCCAACCACGGATGCGCGAGCAAACCTTCCGGATCGCCGAACGAAATATAAGCGATCAGGCCCCATGTCAGGACCATAACGGCAAGCAACGCCACCGCGACCCGGCGGCTGAACCGGGCGATGCGTTGCATCCGTTCGGACGGGTACGGTCGGGGCATAACGTGTCTCCTGGGGTTAACGGGGCCAGGAGCTTTCTGTATCACGATAATTATTTATCGTAAAACAGAAAGTTTATCAGTCCCTACCGAGGAAAGGCCTCTTTTTCTGGCTGAAACCTCTCATCGGTAGTCGGCCGGCTTGGGCGCGTTCGCCCAGCCATTCGCGCAAGGACGTTTCAACGCGTTCGCCGTTGCCCGACGGCCAGGACAGGCCGCTCTTGAGGTTGAACACCTTGGCGTCGGCGGTGCCGCCGTCCTTGTAGCGTTGCAGGATGACGCCGCGGCCCCTGCCCATCTCGGGCACATCTTTCAACGGGAAGATCAGCATCTTGCGGTTCTGGCCGATGATGGCGACGTGATCGCCGGGTGGGGCGAACAATCCGCCTTGCAGCGGCGCCAACACCGGCGCGCACACCACGGCGCGTTCCTTGTCAGCGAGATTGAGCGCCTGCTTGCCGTTTTTGGTTTGCGCGAAGACCGCTTCGGCGGGCACGACGAAACCGCGCCCCGCGCTCGACACCACGAGATATTTCTGTTCGCGGTTGAACACATCCATGGACAGGATTTCGGCGTCGTTGGGCAACTCCACCATTAAGCGGATCGGCTCGCCGAAGCCGCGCCCTTGCGGGAGCCGGTCGGCGGCAACGGCGTAAAAGCGCCCGTCGGATCCGAACATGAGAATCTTGTCGGTCGATTGCGCTTTCACGGCGGCGAAGAAGCTGTCGCCTTCCTTGAATTTGACATCCGCGCCGCCCGCGAGCACGTCGTCGCGATGGCCTTTCATGGCGCGGATCCAGCCCTTGGCGGAAAGTACGATGGTGACTGGTTCCTTTTCCACCAGGGCATCGATCGGGATGACCACGGCGGTCGGCGCCTCGCCAAGTGCGGTGCGGCGCTTGCCGAGTTCGGTCTTCTGGCCGAATTCGTCGCGGATTTGTTTGACTTGGTCTGCGATGGCTGCCCACTGCTTCTTTTCATCCTTGAGCAGCGCGGTGAGCTGTTTTTTCTCGTCCGACAGTTCCTTGTGCTCGCGCTTGATCTCGAATTCCTCGAGTTTGCGCAAAGACCGCAACCGCATGTTGAGGATCGCCTCGGCCTGGGTGTCCGTCAGCCCGAACGCTTTCATCAGCTTCGGTTTGGGCTCATCCTCGTTGCGAATGATTTTGATGACCTTGTCGAGGTTGAGGTAGCAGATCAGGTACCCCTCGAGGATTTCCAGGCGCAGCTTGATTTTTTCCAACCGATGCGTGGCGCGGCGGTTCAAGACAACCCGGCGGTGGTCGAGAAACTCCTGCAACACTTCGCGCAGGCCCATGACGCGCGGTATTCCATCGGCGCCGAGCACGTTCATGTTGAGGCCGAA
>JAGREB010000371.1 GCA_020446775.1 Paracoccaceae bacterium | reverse complement strand
CTCGCCGACCAGCGCGGCAAGCTCGTCGTCCTCGACCTCTGGGCCACCTGGTGCCTCCCCTGCCGCAAGATCATGCCCGAGATGCAGCGGCTGCACGAGAAGTACGCCGACCGCAAAATCATCATCCTCGGCGGAAACACCTACGAACGCGCCGACCCCGCGGAACTCATCAACGAACTCGGCATTACCTACCCCCAACTCCTCGCGACCGACCCCCTCGCCGACGCCCTCGGCATCCGCGGGCTCCCGGCCGTCATCGTCTACGGCATCGACGGCAAGGTCAGTTACATGGACAACGCCGGCACCGACGATTCACTCGCCAAGCTCGAATCGTTCATTGAGGCGTACGCAGACGAACACGGGCTCTGACCCGCCGCGCGCACGAATCGGGCGAGTTGATGTTCCACGTGGAACACATCCCCGCTTTGTGCGCGTCACTCGAACCGCACCGGGTTCCGAAGCGTCCCGATCCCCTCGATCTCGACCTCGACCACGTCGCCGGCCTTCAGCCACGGTGGCGGCTTGCGGCCCGCGGCCACGCCAGCGGGCGTGCCGGTGGAGATAACGTCACCGGGCTCCAAATGCGTGAAGATCGAGATGTACTCGATGATCGCGGCTACCGAGTGGATCATATTGGCCGTTGAATCGTTTTGGCGCACTTCGCCGTTGACCCTGGTGACCAGCCGCAACGCTTGCGGGTCGGGTACTTGCGCCGCAGGCACCAGCCACGGACCGCAGGCGCCGGAGGAATCGAAATTCTTGCCGGCGGTGAACGAGTGTTTCTGGTAGTCGCGCAAACTGCCGTCCATGAAGCAGGTATAGCCGGCGACATGCGATAGGGCTTTTTCAGCCGGTATCCGCCGCCCGCCCTTGCCGATGATCACCGCGAGTTCGCCTTCGTAATCGTATTGCGAGGATGCGGACGGAATGACGATGGATTGATTGTGACCCACCAGCGACTTGGTGGTGCGGATGAAAAGATTCGGATCGGCCGGCGCGGGGCCTCCCATTTCCTTGGCGTGTTCGCTGTAATTCTTGCCGACACAGATGATGCGCGCCGCATCGGGCACGACCTGATGGAACACGACGTCCTTCAGCTTCACCGACGGCTTGCGCTTGCCGATGACGGCGGCGAGTTTGTCGAGCGGGCCGGTTTCGAGCACTGCCCGCAACGACCTGCCGGCGTCCGACAAATCGACAATGCCCTCGCCCACCACCGCGCCGAAGGTTGGGCCGTGCATGTGTTCATAAGAGACAAACTTCTCGGTCTGCATCGCCATCGTCATGAAACCTGTGTATTGGAACTTGTGTAAATGTGCCTAGCCGCCCGACATCGCCATGCGATGCGGCAGCCAGACCACGATATCCGGGAACGCAATCAACAGTCCAACGGTGATCAGATCGGCCACGACGAACGGGACCACACCCTGGAAGACCCGCTCGACCGGAATATCGGGGCGTACCCCGCTGACGACAAAGCAATTCAAGCCGACGGGCGGCGTCACCAGCCCGATTTCGACCATTTTGACGACAATCACCCCGAACCAAATCGGGTCGTAACCCAATTTGACGATCACCGGAAGCACCACCGGCAGCGTCAGCAGCATCATGCCGAGTCCGTCGATGAACATGCCGAGCACGAGGTAAAGCGCGAGAACGGCCAGCAGGATGACGATTCGCGGCACGTCGAGGCCGCCGATCCAGCCGGTCAGCGCATTGGGCAGTCCGGTGAAGCCGAGGAACCGCACGAAGATCATGGCGCACCACAAAACCGTCATGACCATGGCGGTCAATTTCGCGGTGTCGACCA
>JAGREB010000370.1 GCA_020446775.1 Paracoccaceae bacterium | reverse complement strand
CGCAAAGGCGCTTTCGGACGGGCAATTGGACTCGGCGGGGCAGCATTTTAGCGCAGCGGCCGAGCTTGCGCCGGAGCGCCCGGAAGGCTGGCACAATCTCGGATTGGTCATGGCGCGCAAAGGCGAGGCCGATACCGCGATCGTGAATCTCAAGCGCGCAATGGAGATCGCACCGCGCGATCCGGTTATGTCGCGCAATTTTGCGATGATTCTGAAAAGCGCGGGCCGTATTGAAGAATCCACCGACGCATTCAGACGCGCGCTCGGCTTGAACAAAGAAGACGCGGAACTCTGGGAATCCGCCGGCGTCGTTCTGCTTCAGCAAAGGCAATTCAAAGAAGCGGCCGACGTCCTCGCCCATGCATCGAAACTCGCGCCCGCATCGCCCGCCGTTCGAAGTAATCTTGGCTTAGCTCTCAACGCGATCGGGAAAGCGGACGAAGCGCAGGCGCACTTGGAAGAGGCGCTACGTCTCGCACCCAATTTTGCCGAAGCCTATTTGAATTTAGGCACGCTTCGCCAAGCACAGCATGATGTCGAAGGCGCAATCCAGAATTACCAACGCGCCCTGGCGGCCGGCGCCCGTAAGGAACAGGTATTTTTCGATCTATCGACGGCTTATGGGCTCAATCAGGATTTCGACGCCTCCCTGAAATATTTGGATAAAGCGATTGAAATCGATCCGGTCTACGCGGAAGCCCGGCGCAATCGCGGCATGCTGCATCTTATGTCCCAGCGCTATTCAGCCGGGTGGCCCGACTACGAATGGCGTTGGTCATGCGCGGATTTCGCCGGCCGTCAGCGGCCGTTCCACCAGCCCCGCTGGCAAGGCCAAACCATCGACGGGCGTTTGCTGGTTTGGAGCGAACAGGGGATCGGCGATGAAATCCTGTATAGCCGAATGATCCCCGATCTCATGGCGCGCGGCATCAACGCCGTCTTCGAAGTCGATCCGCGGCTGGTGAACCTGATGGCGCGTTCGTTTCCCGGCATCGATGTCGTGCCGCGGGCGACACCACCGGCGCGTCGTTGCGGGGATCCGGATATCGTGGCGCAAATTCCGTCCGGAAGTCTCGGCCAGTTTCTGAGAACCGAGGAAGCGCAGTTTCGGTCGGCGCCGCGGCAAACCCTTCAGCCCGAGCGCAACCGTGTTCAGCACTTCCGGCAGGCAATTGGCGCCGGCCCGGCGGAGCCTGTCGTCGGTCTATCCTGGCGCAGTGCAAACCCCGAACTCGGACCACAAAAAAGCATTGAAATCAGTAAGTTAGAGCGAATTCTCAAAATCCCGAATCGGCGCTTCGTCAGTCTTCAGTATGGAGACAGTCAAAGCGACCGGGCGGCGGCTTATCGCCAGACGGGTGTGGAGATCGCCCATATTCCGGATCTTGGCCTTACTTCCGACTTCGATGAGGTCGCGGCGATCACTGCGGCCTGCGACGTCGTGCTCACCGTTTCCAATTCAACCGCGCACATGGCCGGGGCGCTCGGCGTTCCCACGATTGTCATGGTGCCGCAAGGGTCGGCAAAGTTTTGGTATTGGGGCACTGACCGTGAATTGACGCCTTGGTACCCGTCGGTTTCCATTCTCAGGCAAGCGGCGCCCGGCGCGTGGGACGAGGTCATCGGGCGTGCCGTGGAACGCCTGCATGCACTGACGAAGAATTAATGTCGGACCGCAGCCCTCACGGTCCTTCCGGCGCGAAAGTTTGATACTCTCTCCAGATGGTTGGAATCAGCTCGACCCTTTCGCTGGATCAGGCGCTCGCGCTCGTCGTTCAGAATCTGCAAAATGGACGTATCGCTGAGGCCGAGACTCTGTGCCGCAAAGTCCTCTCGGCTTCTCCCATGAACGGGCCGGCGAATTTTTATCTCGGCTTGATCGCGCAGCAAGGCGGCCGGCCCGCCGACGCGGTCCTCAATATCGAGCGGGCTCAAAAGCTCGGTGTGGCTGATCCGCAAACATTCCAGGTGTTGGCGGCGGCATTCGTCTCGCTGGGGCGATTTCCGGACGCCGAAAAGGCCATCCGCAAAGCATTGGCGAAGATGCCCCGGGCTGCGGAGGCTCATTTGATCTTGGGGCACGCACTCCAAGGCCAAGGACGTTTTGACGATGCGGCGTCAAGCTACCGTGCCGCGACCAAGGCCGATCCTAAATCGGCAACGGCCCACTATAATCTTGGCGTTGCGCTCGCCGCCGCTGGACGGCGCGAAGAGGCCGCCAAAGCCTACGGATCGGCCATCAAGGCAAGTCCGGCGTTGTTTCAGGCGCACGCCAACCTCGGCGTGATTTGGCACGATCTCGGCAAATGGAACGAAGCCATCGCCTGCTATGACCGCGCCCTCGAAATAAATCCAAACGACGCCGAAACCATCAACAACCGCGCGATTCTGTACCGCGACACCGGATCGTTCGCCCAAGCCGCGCGCGATTTCCAAAAAGCGCTCGAACTGCGTCCGGCATCGGCGGACGTGCACCGCAATTTCGGTTTACTGCTGCTATTGACCCAACAATTCGAGCGCGGGTGGGCCGAATACGAATGGCGCTGGCAATGCGCCGATTTCCAGGGGCGCGATCAATCGCACAAGCTGCCACGGTGGGATGGCCGGCCGATCCCGGGCGGAAATTTGCTGATTTGGAACGAGCAGGGGTTGGGAGACGAGATTCTTTTTTCCGGCATGATGGATGAGGTCGCCCGCCAAGCCGCCACAGCGGGTTTTTCCGTGACCTGGGCAACCGAAGAGCGGCTGGTCCCGTTGTTTCAACGCTCGTGTCCCGAACTAAGCGTGATCTCAAGCCAGGAAATTGGCAGGTTAGTCGAAAAGCAAGGGATCACCGCGCAAATCCCCAGCGGGAGCATCGGACAATATTTGCGGCCGCATTTGGACCGGTTTCCGGCCGATCGACCGGCTTATCTGCGGGCCTCCAAGGATCGGATCGCTGAAGTGCGCGAAGCGTTACGCAAACACACCGGCGATCGTGAACCGCCACTATATGTGGGAATTTCCTGGTCGAGCGCCAATCGAGATATCGGCGCGCTCAAGACTGTCGGCTTGACGGATATCCTCCAAGCGATCAATGCACCGAGCGTATGCCTCATTGATCTTCAATATGGCGACACGCAGGAGGAACGCCGCCAAGCGTCCGAGCGAACGGGCATGGAAATCATTCACGTCGACGCGCTCGATTTAACGCGCGACATCGATGGTGTTGCCGCGTTGATATCGTGTTGCGACCACGTCGTATCGGTATCGAATACCACCGCTCACTTGGCTGCCGCCCTTGGCACGCCGACGACGGTTTTGATCCCCGCGGCGTCCGGTAAGCTGTGGTATTGGGGTGCGGAAAAACCCACGACGCCCTGGTATCCTGGCGTACGTTTGGTCCGCCAAAGTGGCGGAGGGTCTTGGGCTCAGGCTTTGTCGGACGTTGCCGGCATGTTGAGCGATACGTCCCGCATGCGTAACGCCGGGGAAAAGCAACCGTGAGCGCGGCAAGTTTTTCGATACAACAGTTGCTTGTCGACGCGATCAAGCTCGAAAAAATGCAACGCTTTGATGAGGCGCGCTCTTCGTGCCGCACCGTGCTCATGATTCAACCGAAGAACGTCGACGCGTACCACATCCTGGGTGTTGTCGACCTTCGCGCCGGCGATTTTGAAAATGCCGTCAAGAACCTGCGCCAGGCGTTGAAACTGAAGCCCGACCTCCCGGAGGCGCTCGTCAATCTTGCGTATGCCTATCAGCAACTGGGGCGTTATACCGAACGCGCGGCGGCCCTGAAGACAAGCCTCAAGTATCTTCCCGACCGGGCGGACTTGATGTCCGATATCGGTTTGTGTGCCGAAAAGTCCGGGAATCTTACCGAAGCGCAGGCGTGGTATGAACGCGCGATTTCGACCGATGCCGCATTGGTTGATCCACGCATTGCCCTGTCGACGATCAAACTTGTGACAAACGATTTTGAAGCGGCGGACTCGTTGTTGAGCGAGGCCTTGCGCCTGGAGCCCGACAATGCCCGCGCCCTTGTCAATCTTGCCATCCTGCGCGACGCCCAGGGGCGAATGGACGACTCCCTCGCCATGTACGACCGGTGTCTTGCCGTTCATCCGTCGTTCATCGACGCGACCTATCGGCGGGCGATGACGTTGCTTGCGACCGGGCGTCTTTCCGACGGATGGCGCGCCTACGAATCGCGCTTCGAGGCAAGCCGCAATGCCCCGTGCTTTGGGCGCTTTTCGCTCCCATTTTGGCGGAGCGAGAATCTTGCCGGGAAACATCTTCTGGTGTGGACGGAGCAGGGCCCGGGCGACGAGATCCTGATGGGTACTCTGCTGCCGGATTTGAAAGCCCTTGCCGGCCGCGTGACGTTGTTGTGCTCGCCCCGCATGGTGCCGGTTTTCCGGCGCACGTTCCCGGATTACCATGTCTTCGCCTATGATGATGGTACCAAGGCGTTGTCCGAGAATCCGGCCGACCTACAGGCGTCGTTCTCTCACCTTGGCATGTGTTTGCGCCCGTCAATGACGGCGTTCTCGCCGGACAAGTACCTCGTGCCTGATACGGCGCGGGTCGAATCGTTTCGTTCGAAATACGCGGCGCGCGCCGAAGCGAAGCCGCTCGTGGGCATCTCCTGGCACAGCGCCAATCCGATGGCGCAAGCCAGCAAGAGCATGGCGCTTGCCGATCTTGCGCCGCTATTACGCAATATCGACGCAACT
>JAGREB010000369.1 GCA_020446775.1 Paracoccaceae bacterium | reverse complement strand
TCGGTCGATACGGCCGTGGCACACTTGGCCGGTGCGCTCGGCAAACCGTGCTGGATCCTGATTGCGCGTGGCAATGACTGGCGATGGTTCAACGGCAGCGACGACAGTCCGTGGTATCCGACCGTACGCCTGTTCCGCCAAGCCGCGCCACGTCGGTGGAAACCCGCGATCACGGCAATTTCGATTGCGCTCGATGATTTGGCGCATACACGGAATTCTTGATCGGTTAAGGTCAACCGGGAGGTCCACCCTTGAGTTCAGATATTCCGGTAATCCTTGCCACCGATCCCGGCGCACGCGACGTCGTTTTCATGTCGGCGGCGACCGGCGCCCAAATGCAACAATACGCCGTCGGAGGCTGGCGCGTATTTGCCGCCAACAATTTTACATCGGGACAAGCCGTCGACCTCGCGTCGATCCCGGCAAAACTGCTGGGGACTCATGAACCTGCCGGCGCGGCTGCCGTATCGATCGAAGGCCGCGACTGGAGCGAGGCGGTCGCGAACGATGTTTCGTGTTGGAATCCGGTGACCGTCAAGGTGAACTTCGCGTTCGACGATGACGCCGACCGGCGTGCGCCTCAGGTGGCCGCGTTCTTGCGGCAAGACCAGCGCGCAATGATCGCGATTCACTGGCGGGACGATAACACGATGCGATTGCGCAACATCAATCGCATCGATCTTCTGGACTCAATGGAGCCGCCCGAATGGAACAGGCTCGATTTGATCGCATGCAACGATGCCGTGATCGCCGAGCGCATTCTACGGATTGGTGTCGTGCACGCGGCGCACGAACGGCGCGCCGCAGAACTGCGTCTCAACGAGGAACTGCGGGCGAGTTACATCGCCAAACTGGAAGACGCGCTCCAAACCCTGCAAGGCCGCGCGCCGAACGGCTCTAAATAACAGGCGTTCCCAATTTTTCCTTGAGCGCGTTCAACAATACATTGCCGACGTCGCCACCCAAGGGCTTTCCCATTCCAATTGCGTTCTGCCGCCCGGCCTCAAACACCGCTTCGCCGATTTCGCGCCGCATCACGTCGTCTTGCAACAACTTGCTTGCGAGCGTGACGTAGTCGTCGGTCGATCGCGTGACCAGAACGTCGAGTCCGATGTCGCGCAGCATCGCGGCGCTTTGCCGGCATCGGGCGGCATGTCCTTCCCGGACGATCGGCGGACAACCAACGCTGATCGGGTCGGTCAAAGACACCGCGCCCGAATAGGGAAAGCTGTCGAGATAAAGGTCCGCTGTATTCAGAACACCGCGAAGGGGCGATCTGTCCGGTTGCGCCTCAAGAACGTGCAACCGCTCGGATTCAACGCCGGCGTCCTTGAACTTCGCCTGGATGAACCGCAGAAACCCGTCTTTCAGGGGGTAGTGCGTGGTCCAATTGGGGTTGAACGGATAGATGATCAAGTGCGCGGTCGGCGCATTGGCCATGATGCGCGCCCAGGCTTGGATCAAATCGGGTCCGATTTTGAAGTAGTTGGTTCCCGACGCCAGCAAGAGGGCCGCGTCCGGTACACCCAGTTGCGCGCGGCTGATGTCGGCGGGTTCAACCGGGCCGTCGGTAAACGCATAGTGGTTTGACGAGCCGGGAATGAGGGCGAGCATCTCGGTGTATTCGTCCTGTGCGTCATCGGGCTCATTCAGGTCGCCGTTAATGTACACATCCACGGTTTCCATGCCCGTTGTGAGCGGGCAGCTGTGCATCGCGGCTTGGAGCAAGGCAAGCCGTTGAGCCATCAGAAGCGTCCATGGGAACCGGCAGGCATTCGTCAAATTTGCGCCGGCGATCAGAATGTCGAATTTTCGATCGGCGACGATCTCGGCCGCCGATGCGATGTCCGACACCGGCAAGGGTAAGAAGTCGTCGGCCAAGTCGGCGAACGAGGCGCTGACCGCGCTTGCGGCTTCGTCGGGCACAAGCGCCGTGACATGGAAAACGTTTCGGTCGAGCCCCAGCAGGTGGCCGCGGGTGGCGGCGGTTTCGCTGCCGGCGCCCGGACACAGCAAACCGATCGTGACTGTCGTTTGCGGTTCGCGTTCCCAGGGCTCAACATCGCGGGCCAGCGCGGCGGTTTCGAGATACATGCGAATGAGGTCGGCCCGATGCACGGCCATCGTCTTGAGCGGGACGTCTTCCCCATAGATCGAGGTCAACGAATAACCGTCGATGAAACCGGCAAGCAAGGCATCGCGGAAATCCGGTTCGTCGATCACGCGCGCCGCTTTGTGAATCTCCTGCACCGTGGCTTGAACGTGGGCAAGCGCGCGTGCGCGTGCGCCGTCGCGAACAAAAAACACGGGTACGGCGAGCAGGGCTTTCACGACCGTCGACAGAACGGTCGTCGGAACATCGATCAAATCAAATGTTCGTTCGATCGAATGCGGAAACGAGTACAGGCTCAGCGCTAGGAAGGCGCTGACTTTGCGGGTGATATCGTGCTCGACGCTGAGTATCCGGTGGCATCGTTCGGCCACCGCCTGATCGCTTTTGGTGATCGCGAGATGACGCACGCCGGAATTGATCATCGTCATGATCGCATCGCCGGCCGGATTGCTGCACAGCGCGGCGATGCGCTCAAGCCGGCCCTCGAGGCAAATCTCGGCCAAATTATTGCGCAATTCGCGCAGTTTGCGTTCGGACTCGGAATCCATCAATAAAATCCAAGTGGGCGATCAAGCGGCAGGTGACATCGAAATTCTTTGTCTTTCGACGGCCAATCTAATCGATTGGGCGCCCCTGAACATAGGGCTGTAGTGCCGCCAAAGTGTTTTCCAAAGGTTTCGGGTTTGCGGTGGCCGTAGACGCGGCGCGAGCGCCCATCCGCGCGCATTCCCCATCGTCCGTAAGTAAGCGGTGCAATGCCGCGTATAGTCCTTCCTCCGACGCGACAATTTGCCCGCCATCCGAATCGACCAATGCCCCGGCCTCGGTTTCGAAGTTGGACATATCGGGCCCCATCAAAACCGCGCACCCAAGCTGCGCGGGTTCGATCGGATTCTGCCCGCCGCCGACGGCGAGTGATTTGCCGACATATGCAATTGGACAGAGGCGATAAAACACACCTAGCTCGCCCATCGTGTCGGAAAAATAAATGTCGGTTGATGGCGTAATCGCGTCGCCTCTGCTGCGAATGGCGAAGTTCAATCCCAACTCTTTTCCGGCCTTCACCATCTCCGCCATTTTGTCCGGATGCCGTGGAACGACGACGGTTAGTAAATCGGAAAATTGTTTCCGTACCGATTGATGGACACGGAAGATAATTCGATCTTCGCCTGGGTGAATGCTCGCGGCGACCCAGCGCCGCCTTTGTCCGATTGTACTCGTAAGCGCGGCGCGCTCGCCCTCCTTGTCGGGGAGAGGGGCGGAAGCGGATTTCAAATTGCCCGCAACTTCGATTTTGCGTGTTCCCAGCGCTTTAAATGTTTCGGCGTCGCTCTGATTTTGAACAATCGCCAGTTCGAGTATGTTGAAGAGGCGCCGAGAAAAAACCGACGCTTTTTTCCACCGCGCCGCCGACCGAGCGGACATACGTCCGTTGATCACGGCGACCGGGATTTGGCGGCGGTAGGTTCCGTCGAGTGTAAGCGGCCAAATCTCGGA
>JAGREB010000032.1 GCA_020446775.1 Paracoccaceae bacterium | reverse complement strand
TACGGCATCATGGTCTACCAGGAGCAGGTGATGCAGGCCGCGCAGGTGTTGGCGGGGTATTCGCTCGGAAAAGCGGATCTGCTTCGCCGCGCGATGGGTAAAAAGATTCAAGCCGAGATGGATGCCCAGCGTGCGGGTTTCATCGAGGGGGCAGGTAAACACGGGATCACGCCCGCCAAAGCCAGCGAGATTTTCGACACCATCGATAAGTTTGCGGGTTACGGCTTTAACAAATCTCACGCCGCGGCCTATGCGCTGGTCGCCTACCAAACCGCGTATTTGAAAGCCAACTATCCGGTCGAGTTCATGGCGGCGTCGATGACGCTCGATCTGGGCAATACGGACAAGCTGGCGTCGTTCCGCGGCGAATGCGAACGTCTGGCGATTCAAATCCTGCCGCCCGACGTCAACACGTCGGACACCGTATTCTCGGTCGAAAAGGGTGCGATCCGTTACGCCTTGGCGGCTGTCCGCAACGTCGGGGCAGGGGCTATGAACGCGATGGTGGCCGAGCGCGCCAAGAACGGGCCATTCAAGTCTCTCGCGGATTTCGCAGGCCGGTTAGATGGGAATGTCATCAACAAGCGCCTGTTGGAAAACCTGGTTAAAGCCGGGGCGCTCGATTCACTGGAACCGAACCGGGTGCGGGTATTTGCAGGGATCGAGCACGTCCTGCGCTTTGCCCAGCACAAGTCCCAAGAAAGGACCACGACCCAGGTCAGCCTGTTCGGCGGCGAGGACCATGCCGTCAAATTGACCCTGCCGGATCTTCCCGATTGGCGGCCCATGGAAAAACTCTCCAACGAGTTCGAGGCGATCGGGTTCTACCTGTCCGCCCACCCGCTCGATGCCTATTCCGGCACGCTCGAAGCGCTCAAGGTCAAGAAGGCGAAGGATATCCCCCATTTGACCGCGAACGATTGCGCCCAACCGCTGCGAATGGCAGGGACTGTAGTGGCCAAGAAAGAGCGCGTCGGGCGCAAGGGAAATAAGTACGCCTTCGTGCAATTGTCCGACGACACGGGCACCTTCGAAGTCATGATGTTCTCGGAGGTCTTGCAAGCGTCCCGGGACTTGCTCGAATCCGGGATGCCCATCTTGTTGACGGTCGATGCCCAGTTGGAGGAGGAGCGCGTGCGGCTGTTGGCGAGCCGGGTCGATTCCCTGGAAAAGGCCCTAGCGGCCCGCCTCAAGAACCTCCGGATCCAGGTCGATCAGGCGGTGCCGTTACCCGAGCTTCAGGCGCTGCTCGACGCCGACGGGCGTGGCAACGGCCGCATTCACTTGTCTGCCCGGTCCAACGGCCATTGGATCGAGATTGCGCTTCCTAACCGTTACGCGATCCAACCCAAGACCCTGTCGGGGCTCAAGAATCTGCCGGGCGTGGTTGAAATCCGGGAAATATAATTATAAAAAACAGATAGTTATATATCTATCCTACCATTTTACTTCACGACTTGCGCTTAAACCGCATCCCCTATAGAAAACCGCCCATTCCACAGGCGGATTTACGGCGCTGGGGTGTTCCCAGGGTCGATCCGGTGCCCGAAGTGACTGATCGTCAGATCAAAGATCTTCGGGTTCCCCGTCCGCCGAGGCAGAACCGGAAAAGGAACGACCCATGACGTTGCCATCGGCATCGCTACGTCAGCTCATCGAGGCTGGCGCTCACTTCGGCCACAACACCCGGCGCTGGAACCCGCGCATGAAGAAGTACCTCTATGGGGTACGCGACGGGGTTCACATCATCGATTTGCAGCAGACGGTTCCGCTGTTGGACCGCGCCCTCAAGGCGATTCACGATATCGTCGCCGTGGGTGGCCGCGTGCTGTTCGTCGGCACCAAGC
>JAGREB010000368.1 GCA_020446775.1 Paracoccaceae bacterium | reverse complement strand
ATCGAGACCACGGGGCTCGCCGACCCCGCGCCGATCCTGCACACGCTGGTCAACGACCCCCTCGCCTTCGCCAAGTTCCAGCTCGACGGTGTGATTGCGACGGTCGATGCCGTGAACGGTACCGCGACACTCGACGCCTACGAAGAAGCCGTAAAACAAGCCGCGATGGCGGACCGCATCCTGTTGACCAAGACCGATTTGGCCGGCGACACGAAAGACCTCCGCTCGCGCCTCGCCGCGCTCAATCCCGGCGCGACGGTGATTGAAGTTCAACAGGGACAGGTCGATCCATCGGCAATTCTCGATCTCGGCCCCTTCAAAGGCGAGACCAAGCCCGAACGCGTGCAAGCGTGGCTCAACGCCGAAGCCTATCAGCACGAACACCATCACGGTCATCATCACGATCATGCGGACGTCAATCGCCACGACGCGCATATCCGGGCGTTCTGCTTTGTCTGGAACAAACCAATCGCGCAGATGCGACTCAATTTCTTCACCCAGTTGTTGAGCATGTTGCGCGGTCCCGACCTGCTGCGCGTCAAGGGACTGGTTCGCGTACTCGAGCGGCCGGATCAACCTGCCGTCATTCACGGCGTGCAGCACGTGTTTCACCCGGTGACGTGGCTCGACGCATGGCCGGGCGCCGACCGGCGCACGCGCATCGTTTTCATCGTGCGCAACATCGAACCCAAGCAGATCGAGGAACTCATGGCCTCATTGACGGAAGATTCACAAGCGGACGCGGAGGCCAACCATGCAACAACGTGAATTGGGCAAATCGGGCTTGAAGGTTTCCGCCCTCGGCCTTGGTTGCATGGGCATGAGCACGTTTTACGGCATCAGCGACGAGAAGGAATCGCTCGCCACGCTGCGCCACGCCATCGACCGCGGCGTCACGTTTTTCGACACCGCCGAACTCTACGGCAACGGCCACAACGAAGACCTGTTGGGCAAAGCGATCAAAGGCCAGCGCGACGGGCTGGTCATCGCTACCAAATTCGGCATCCGCCAGAGTGAAACCGGCGTCACGCCGGCCAACGGCAAGCCGGACTATGTGATCGCCGCGTGCGACGCGAGTTTGAAGCGGCTCGGGATCGATTGCGTCGACCTTTACTACCAGCACCGCGTCGACCCCAATACGCCGATCGAGGAAACCGTCGAAGCGATGGCCAGTTTGGTCAAAGCAGGCAAAGTCAAACATCTGGGCTTAAGCGAAGCCGGTCCGGCGACCCTGCGCCGCGCCCATTCAGTTCATCCCATCGCCGCGCTGCAAACCGAATATTCGCTGTGGAGCCGCGACGTCGAAGACGAAATCCTGCTGGTGTGCCGCGAACTCGGCATCGGTTTCGTGCCCTATTCACCGCTGAGCCGGGGATTCCTGTCAGGCGCCTTCGCCTCCCCGGCCGACATCAAGAAACCGCAGGACATTCGCGGCGCGATGCCGCGCTATACCGATCAGAATTTCGCGGCCAACAAGGCACTGGTTGACCGGCTCACCGCTTTCGCCGCCGGAAAAGGCATTACCGTGGCCCAGCTTGCCATCGCTTGGCTGCTCCATCGTGGCGACGATGTGGTTCCAATTCCTGGAACGCGGCGCAAGGACCGCCTGGATGAAAACCTCGGCGCGGCCGATGTCAGGCTGAGCGCCGACGATATTTCTCAAATCGAGAAAATTTGCCCGCGTGACGCCGCCGCGGGCGCGCGGCTGCCCGAACGCGGCATGGCAACGGTCAATCTTTAGGCCGCGTTTCCCTATTTTGGTTCGGATCACCCTGTTAAAATCACCCGGCGAATTCGGGGATATTAGGTGCCATGGCAGAATTGACGGCCGATCAAACTGCGGCGTCGGCGACGCGCACCAGCGGGTGGTCGAAGCTGCGTACTGTCCACAAAGTGTGCGGCCTAACCGCGATGGCGTGGTTGTCGGTCCTCGGCCTCACCGGCTGGATCCTCGATCACCATGAATGGCGCTGGTCGCATCAGTGGACCGTGCCGCAGTGGGTCACCTCGCCGCAGATCAACCGTCTCGTGCGCGGCACCGTCATGCGCAACATCGTTGCCGATCCCGTGGACGATGCAAAGTTCCTGGGCGCGTCCGAACGCGGCCTTTGGCTGACCACCGACCGCGGCGAAACCTGGACCGACGTGCGTTGGGACGGCGCGTCCGGCTTGCCGCAAACGTATGACCTAGTGCCGGGGCCGACCGGAACTCTCGGCGAGGTGTGGGCCGCGACCGATGACGGCATATGGCGGGTCATCGACAACGGCATGCGCGCAGTGCGGTTCGCCATGCCCGGCGTGCATGTCACGGCCTTGAGCCGAGGCAGTTCGTCGGCAGAACTGATCGGTGTCATCGACGAAGGCACGGTTTTTCGCATCGACACGACGGCACCTGAAGAAATCAAACTTACGCCAGTTCACGACGTTCTGGTCGACGAGCTTCCACATACGATACCGCTCAATCGTTTCGCGCTCGATCTGCACGTTGGGCGCGGATTTTTGCCGGGCGAATGGTCGACCATCGTCAACGACTACGGCGGCATCGCGATATTGGTTCTGTCGCTGTCCGGGATCATGTTCTGGTGGCTACCGCGCAAATGGCGCACCGAGAAACCCAAGGGCAATCTCAAGTCGCGGCAGAGCATTCTGCGTTGGCTCTACCGGGGGCACGGACCCATCATCGGCCTGCTCGCCGTCGTGCCGATCCTTTACGTCAGCGTCACCGGTATCATGGTCGACCACATTCAAACGCTGATCGAACACGGCCAATCGGTGCAACTGCAGCGCACGAAGTTGACACCGTTGTACGATTACAAAAACCTCGAGGGCGAAATCAGCGATATCGTGGCTTTCTCCAACGACCCGAACCGGATCATGGTGGCGTCGCGGTTTGGGATTCTCGAGTCAACCGACGGCGGAGCAACGTGGATCATGGATCGGTCGTTGCCCTTGGGCGGCGACGACGATAGCACGCGCTACAATGTGTTCCGCGCCGATGATCGTGTATTCGTCGGGATCGGCAGGTTGGGTCAATTCGTAAGGCGCGACGGCGAAACCGAGTGGACCGAGATTAATTTCGACGGACCCAATCTCGCCATCACATCCGCGACGCGGCGGGGCGATACCTGGTACATCAAGAACAGCCGCGCGATTTATGCGGGGACTTTCGATTCTGTGTTCAAGGACAGCAAAGTCCGCTTCCCGCCGGTCGCCGGCACGACCGCGTTCCTGTTCCTGGCCGATATACACACCGGCCATATTTTCCGTTTCGAATTTAGTTGGATCAACGACATCGTCGCCCTATTGGCGATTGTCCTAACGCTCACGGGGCCGATTCTTTGGTGGCGGCGTAAGTGGCTTTAACGGAAGCCGCGAACAACGCGGCAGCACGCGGCTTATTGTAAGCCGGTTCCCAGTTCGGCACGCACTTTCTGGCGCAGGACATCGATGGCGACCAGCGCTTTACCCATCTTCACGTGCCAGAAGGTCCAGCCGTTGCAGGCCGGCGCGCCTTGCACCGCAGCCCCGACCTGATGGATCGAACCGCGATGGTCGGCCGAGATCAACGTGCCGTCGGCGCGGACTTTGGCGGTGTGACGGCCCGACGGATCGCACAATACGGTTCCGGGGCTGAGCAAACCGCGCTCGAGTACGGTTCCGAAAGGAATGCGCGGTTCGCTGCGTTTGGCGGGTGTGATCAACAACTTTTCATCCTCGACAACTTTTGTACGTGACAAGCGTTCGCGCGCGGCCGCGGCATAGTCGGCATCGCGCTCGATGCCGATGTATTTGCGGCCCAGGTGTTTCGCGACGGCACCGGTGGTCCCGGTGCCAAAGAAAGGATCCAGCACCACATCGCCGGGATTGGAGGCCGAGGCAATAACCCGGTAGAGCAGCGACGCGGGCTTCTGGGTCGGGTGCAGCTTTTCGCCGCGACCGTTCTTGAGGCGCTCATCGCCGGTGCACAGCGGCAGCGTCCAATCGCTGCGCATTTGCAAACCGTCGTTCAGATTTTTCATCGCCTCGTAATTGAAGGTGTAGCGTTCGCCTTTGCCCTTGGCGCACCAGATCAGCGTTTCATGCGCGTTGGCGAAGCGCGTGCCGCGGAAATTCGGCATCGGGTT
>JAGREB010000367.1 GCA_020446775.1 Paracoccaceae bacterium | reverse complement strand
GGTTCGGGCAAGACGACGACGCTTTACGCGATGATGAGCTACATCAATTCCCTCGACGTCAACATCATGACGCTCGAGGATCCGGTCGAATACGAACTTCAACTGATCCGCCAAGCGCAGGTGCGCGAAGGAAGTTCGCTAAGCTTCTCCGAAGGGATCCGCACCCTGCTGCGTCAGGATCCGGACATCATCCTGGTCGGGGAAGTGCGCGATTCCGGCACCGCGACTATGGCGCTTCGCGCCGCCATGACCGGACACCAAGTGTTCACGACCCTGCACACCAACGACGCCGCCGGGTGTATTCCGCGTTTGATCGATTTGGGCCTGAAGCCAAGCCTGATGGCCGGTAACGTCATCGGCATCATCGCCCAACGTCTGGTACGGCGCCTGTGCGACTGCAAGGAAATGAAACCGGCGACGGCGGAGGAGTGCCAATTGCTCGGTGTCGATCCGGCGAACCCGCCGCAAATCGGGCATCCCAAAGGTTGCGACAATTGCCGCCGCTCTGGCTATCGCGGCCGTTTGGCGCTGGTCGAAATCCTGCCGTTCGGCGAAGAGGTCGACGAACTCATCCTACAAGACGCGCCGCTGACTCAAGTCAAGAAGGCTGCAGAAAAGATCGGCTTTGTGCCGCTGGTGCAGGAAGCCACGACGAAGATTCTCGAAGGCAAGACCAGTCTGTCGGCGGCCTTGAAGATCGTCGACTTCACGTCGCGCATGTTGTGATTTAGGGACGAGGCGCCAGGATGCCGCAATACGCCTACCGCGCGATGAACGACGCGGGCCGCCAGGTCCGCGGCAAAATCAACGCCGGCAACGAATCGGACCTCTACAGTCAGCTCAACAAACTCGGGTTGATGCTGGTCGATAGTAAGGTTGTCAAAGAACGGAAGATTTTGGGCGGCGCACGTTCCATTGAAGCCCGCGAAAAGATTCAATTCTTCGTTCACTTGGAACAATTACAAGCTGCGGGAGTGCCGTTACTCGATTCCTTGACCGACGTGCGCGATTCGACCGACGTTCCCCGCTTGCGCGATTTAACCACGGATATCATCAACGATGTTCAGCAAGGTACCCCGCTATCCGAGGCGTTTGAGAAGCATCCCAAAGCGTTTGGCGACCTTTATGCCGCGTTGGTTGCTGCCGGTGAGGAAAGCGGCAATCTGACGGCTTCGTTCCAGCATCTTGTGAGGCACGTGAAATGGGAAGACGCTATTCGCAAGAAGATTATCAAAGCGTCAAGGTATCCTGCAGTCGTATTGGTCATTATCACCGGTATGCTGATGTTTATGATGGGGTTTGTTGTTCCCGGAATCGTCGGCTTTCTTCAATCCAATAATCAGTCGCTGCCGCCTATCACCGTCGCGCTGGTCGTAACGTCCGAGTTTGTCCAAAACTACTGGTGGGTCATCATCCTTATTCCGATCTCGGTTATTTCCTTAATCGCGATTCTACGGAAAACATCTGACCGTATGAGATACGCTTTTTCGTGTCTGGCGCTTCGGCTTCCCCGATTTGGCCCGCTTATTGCCAAGCTTGCGGTGGCGCGGTTTGCGCATTTCTTTTCTGTTATGTTCCAATCCGGCGTCGCAATTCTACAATGTTTGGAAGTTGCGCAACGCGTTGTTGGAAATCGTTGTCTCGAGGAATCTCTCAAAATTGTTCGCCAACAGGTTCAAAATGGCGAGCCCTTATCGCAAGCGATGCGAAATTCCGGGCAATTTCCGAGCCTTGTGACCCGCATGGTCAAGATTGGCGAAGACAGCGGGAATTTGGGCGGCGTGATGGACAATGTGACCGACTTTTATGACAAGGATGTCGACGAAGCGATCGATGCGATGATTGGAATGATCGAGCCCGCGCTGACCGTGGTTTCAGGTGTGGTCATGGCTTGGATCGTCGTCGGTGTAATGGGCCCTATTTACGACAGCTTGTCCAATATCGGTCTTTGAGTGGCGTGACATGGCAAAAAAGGGTGAATTTATCCTGACGATCGGCGACGACAATGTCGTCCTGATTCGGATGGAAGACAAAAAAGTTGCGAATGCATGGCTTGCTTCGCCTGATCCCGCAACGGCGCTCGAGGAATTAGGTGAGGCGCTTGCCGAGGATAAGAAAGGTAAAGTGTCGATCTTGATCGACACTCTTGATCAGACATTCAAGGAAGAAGAAATCCCACGGGTCGGCGTGCTGGATCGGCGCAAAGTTTTGAGCCGCCATATTACAATGGCGTTTCCCGGTCAAAATATGCGCGGCGCCCGGTTTGTCGGCGATGGCCCTGGGAAAAAGACGCTCAACTATGAATTTGCCGCAGTGCCTCTTGACGGGCGAATTCCTGGATGGATCGAATTTTATGACAGCCTGCCGAACGTCAAAGGCGGTGTTCACATTCTTGCGGCAGAAAACGTCGATTTAATATCGGCGCTAGGCCCGAAGGACGCGCCGGTCGAACAAGGTAATCATTGGCGACATTTCATTGGAATCAACGTAACTGGCGGGTTGCGTCAGATTATCGAAAAGAATGGACGCTTAAGCCTGACGCGCTTAACTCAGGCGCCGCCTCCGGAAACGCCACCGGATGAATTTGCGGACATGATCGTCCGCGATTTCAAGGCGACCATCACATACCTTCGTCGTCTCGGATATGTTGTTGGCGATCCGCTAGATCTTGTCATTGTCACGACGTCCGCTAACCGGGACGCCATGGAGAACCTGACATGGGACGGCGCGAGGTCGGTCACCATTCAGACCCCTCATGAAGCGGCGGCCATGCTGGGGCTTGGAGCCATCGGGCCCGAAGATCAAGCGCACTGCGACGTTCTGCACGCTGTCTGGTTTGCTCACAAAGGGCGCTCGGCCATACCGCTAACGCGCTCCGTCGCCATGGGGGACGCGAAGGACGATATTCGCGAACTTGCATTTCTTGTTTCGCCATACGCTGCCGGTGTCGCTATCGCGGCATTGATCGGTTGGACAGGTCTTGCTGCATACGAACTCTTCAATGTTTCGCAAGAGTCCGATCGAATCGTCCGCGAACTAACCCAAGTTAAGTCATCATTGACAACCGAGCAGGCCCAAGTCGCCGAGTTGCCCTATGACGCCGCCACTTTGCGAAACGTCTTCGATGTTGAAGACGCGATGGAAAACGGACGTATCGACGTCATTCCAGATTTGACGCGAATATATGACTCGTTACAGAGCGATGCAGTCGTCCTCAAGATTGAAGTTCAAAATGTTTCCAGCGCGGATCCCGGTTCAAGTTCGCGCCGAAATTTGAACGCCGGCGCCACCGGGTACACGATCACGATCAATCTGAGACTGGCGCCTGTCATCACGAGCGCCAACGAAGCCGTCACAGTTACACGACAAATTCGTCAACGTCTTGTCGATCAATTTAATAAAGGGTACCAGGTCGAATTAAGTAAAGAACCGGTTGCCGCACAAGCCGCGAGTAATCTCTCCGGAGGACTTTTTGATTCTGCGGCAATCACGGATGCTGAAGGCAATGCGATCCGTTCCGACGAGCCATTTTATGCCGAGTTTGTCATTACGAGGGGTGCGACGTCGTGACATGGTGGTCTGATCTACCGAAAAAAGTCGCTCTCTCCGTCGCGGTTTTGACGGGCGTGCTGGTCCTGTTCTTGGCATTGTTTTTTACCTTGGGCACGACGAGAGATGACGCCGTTGCGGAAAATTTGCGCCTAAAGCAGGAATTGCAAAAGACGAAGTCATCGCTCGATTTGTCGCAACAGGATTACGAATTCGTTGTGCAAGGGAAAGAGCGATACGAGCAATTGCTGAGCAGCACGAAATTAATCCCGCATGCGCGCCGCGCGGCCGTAAGGCAGTTGCAACAGCTCGGCACTCAAAACGGTCTCAGCACATTGAATTATCAATTCAACGCGTCATCGGTGGTGTCGCCAACGGCCGTGCTGAACCAACCCAAAACCGGGGATTATCGTGTCAGTGTCGAGTCCATAAAACTTAATATAGGCGCTCCACTGGACGGTGACGTTTTCAAATTTATGAGAGATATCGTGACTGATTTTCCCGGATCAAATGTCATCGAATCGTTTAAGCTTGAGCGTGCGCCAGTCGTGACGACGGAAGCTCTCAATTCGGTTTGGAGTGGGCGCGAATCCCGCCTTGTAACAGGCGAAATAATAGTTTCATGGCGGACCGCGCAGCGTGTCGATGAATCAGACACGAACGCCAACAAAGGGCGGTGAAGCATGAAAGCCATATTCATCGTTTCGTTGATGCTTATATCGTCGTTCGCCTGGACTCAATCGAGCGTCGCCCAAACTGGCGAAGCGGAAAACGCGGGCAATACTGCACTCGACGCCGGCACCAGCCAAGTCACGGTCCCGGATACCATTATGTTTACGATCGACGAGTTGAACGAAATTAAGGATCGCATTTCCACTGGCGCCATTGACACAGAACAGAGCAATGGTCCGCAATCTTTCGATCAGCCTACCCTCTATCTTCAATCAATCCTGTACTACGGCCCTGATGAGTGGACGATCTGGGTCAACGGCGTCCCGGTTGGGCCAAAGGAAGAGTTTCAAACTTTCCAGGTTACGGACATTACACCGCGGTACGTGCAGTTGCTGGTCCCGCTCAGCGCGCAAGGGATGCGCCCCGTCCGATTGGAGCCAAACCAGACGTTTATCACTGAATCTGGAATTATCATCGAGGGCAAATTTAATTGAGTTCCGATCTGCCCGCCCCGCTCGAAGTAGCCGGGGTTTCGACCGCCTACGGTAAGAAGCGAATTTTGAATGATGTATCGTTCCGGTTGACCGCCGGCGAGGCATTTGGTTTGGTCGGCCTCAACGGAGCCGGAAAAACCACTCTATTGCGATCTGTCCTGGCTTTGCGGTCCGCAGCGGGTACGATCACGTTCTTCGGTGAACCGAATCGCCGCGCCGCGTCCCGCCGCAACATCGTGTATTTGCCCGAGAAGTTTCAGCCTTCGGCCCAGCTTTATGGGTGGGAATATCTTTCCATTCACCTCGACTATTTCGGCCAGCGCGTCGACCGTCCTCTCGCGCGGGATATGGCGCAGGGACTCGATCTCGATCCGACAGCCCTGGATCGCAAAGTCAAAACTTATTCAAAGGGCATGGGCCAGAAGCTCGGCCTCATCGGTACGCTGCTGGTTCAGGCGCCGTTGATGCTGTTGGACGAACCGATGAGCGGCCTCGATCCCAGGGCGCGCGTGCTCCTAAAAGACAGGCTGATGGAGGCCAAATCCGCCGGGCGAACGATCTTCTTCAGCTCGCACATTCTTTCCGATATCGAAGAGATTTGCGACCGTATCGGCGTGCTGCACGGTGGCCGGATCATATTTCTCGGCGCACCGGACGAATTCGTGCGCACCCATGGCGGGCAATCGTTAGAGCGTGCGTTCCTCGCCGCACTGGATGCCGTCGATGCACGCCGGTCAGAGACCGGATCGAAAGCGGATGCCGCGTAAATCGCGAAATTAGCCGAGCGACAATTTCGACGTATCGACGCTCTTGAGGCCGCTTCCTTCGCCACCGCCGCTGCCGACCATGGCTTGTTTCAGCTTAAGCTTCAAATCGCCGACGTTGTCGGCTTCGGCGAGGGCGGTCTCTTCCGAGATTTCGCCGGCTTGCACTAGCTTGATCAAAGCCTGGTCGAACGTCTGCATGCCGACGTTCGCGTTTTCTTCCATGATCTTTTTGAGTTCTTTGATCTCGCCTTTGCCGATCAAATCTTTGACATAACCTTGATTCAGCATGATCTCGAGCGCCGCGGCCCGTCCACCGCCGACTTTCGGCACCAGGCGTTGCGAAAGAATTCCGCGCAAGTTGAGCGCCAGACCTAAGAGAACCTGACGATGCATTTCTTGAGGGAAAAAATTGACCACACGTTCGATCGCCTGATTCGCGTTATTGGCGTGCAGCGTGGCCATGGCCAAGTGTCCGGTTTCCGAGATATTGAGCGCATGCTCCATCGTGTGCATGTCGCGGATTTCACCGATCAAAATAAGATCCGGATGCTGGCGCAGCGTGTTCTTCAAAGCGATATCAAACGAGTCCGTGTCCACGCCGACTTCACGTTGAGTAACGATGCATTTTTTGTGATCGTGCACAAACTCGACCGGGTCTTCGATGGTGATAATGTGCCCCGGCGCGGTGGCATTGCGATGGTCGATCATCGCCGCGAGCGAGGTCGACTTGCCCGAGCC
>JAGREB010000366.1 GCA_020446775.1 Paracoccaceae bacterium | reverse complement strand
CGATCCGGCCGCCGGCATTGACGCGGGGGCCCAGCATGAATCCGAGATGATACGCCGTCGGCTTGGTGTCCACGCGCGCTGCTTTAAGCAACGCCTGCAAACCGACGTTGCCGCCGCGCGCAAGCACGTTCAAACCCTGGACCACGAAAGCCCGATTGAGGCCGGACAACGGCACCACATCGGCGACAGTGCCAAGCGCAACCAAGTCGAGCCAATCGCGCAGGTCGGGTTCCTTGATATTCGCACGTCCGTACCAGCCGCTTTCACGCAAGGCGCGATTGAGCGACACCACCAGCAAGAACGCGACACCGACAGCGGCCAAGTGACCCTGCTTGCTGGAATCGTCGAGCCTGTTGGGATTGATGACGGCCGCCGCCGCGGGCAATTCCGGTTCGGCCTTGTGGTGATCGACGACGACAACGTCAAGTCCGGCATCCCGCCCGGCCTTGAGCGGTTCGAACGCGGTAATACCGCAATCGACGGTGATGACGACTTTGGCCCCTTGCGCGGCGAGTTGGTTGAGCGCGGCGGCGTTCGGACCGTAGCCTTCGCGTGCACGGTCGGGGATGTAGACCGCAACGTCGATGCCAAGCGCGCGAAAAAACCGCACCATCACGGCCGACGACGTTCCGCCATCGACGTCATAATCGCCGAATACCGCAATCGGTTCGCGCTTTTCAATTGCGGCCACAAGGCGTGCCGTCGCCGCATCCATATCTTTGAAAGTCTGGGGGTCGGGCATCAAGGCGCGCAGGGTCGGCGTCAGGAAATCGGCTGCGTCTTCGGGCGAGACGCCCCGTGCGGCCATGATCCGCGCTGTGGCGTCGCTGACCGACGCCGTGCGGATCAAGGATTGGACGTGGGATTCGTCGATTGCGCGAACGCGCCAGGATCGGCCGAGTACCGACGTGCCGGCGTGGCTGAGTGTATCGGCAGTGATCGAAGAATTAGTAAGGCCGCCGCCATTCACCGAGCGTCGCCTTCGAAGCGATGATGAGCTTCGATGAATCTAACCGTTCCCGACTTGGACCGCATGACCAGCGAGTGCGTCACCGCACCGCCAGGGAACCGCCGGACGCCCTTGAGCATCGCGCCATCGGTCACGCCGGTGGCGGCGAACATGACGTTGCCCTTCGCCAATTCAAGCATGCTGTATTTTTTGTTCAGATCAGTGATGCCGAGGCGGCGTGCGCGTCCCTTTTCGTCGTCATTGCGGAACAACAAGCGACCCTGCATCTGCCCGCCGATGCAACGCAGTGCCGCCGCCGCCAAAACGCCTTCAGGCGCGCCACCCGATCCCATGTAAACATCAACGCCGGAAGCCGGCTGCGCGGTCGCGATCACGCCCGACACGTCGCCATCCGAAATCAACATAATGCGCGCGCCCGCGGCGCGCACTTTCGCGATCAACTCGGCATGGCGCGGACGGTCGAGAATGCATACCAGCAGATCGGAGATCCCGCACTTCTTGGCCTTGGCGAGATTTTTCAAATTGTCGGCCGGGTCGTTGTCGAGATCGACCACGCCATCGGGCAGCCCCGGCCCGACGGAGAGTTTGTCCATATAAACATCGGGTGCGTTCAGGAAGTTCCCCGCTTCGGCCATGGCGATCACCGCCAGCGCGTTGGCGCCTCCCTTGGCCGTGATTGTCGTCCCTTCCAGCGGGTCGAGCGCGATATCGACCGCCGGGCCGTTTTTCGTGCCGACCTCTTCGCCGATATAGA
>JAGREB010000365.1 GCA_020446775.1 Paracoccaceae bacterium | reverse complement strand
CGGCAAGCTGCTGCCGTTCAACTGGGCCAAGCTCGCGTGGCGTCTGTTGACCAAGAAAAGCTACGCGTCGGGGACGCGCGTGCCGTTCATGGGTGTGATGCCGGCTTACAAGAACAAGACCATGGGCTCGGTCTTGGCGCTGCTCGTCGTCGGTGCGGTGCGCCGCGAATCGCTGCGGCTCGGATTCCCGGTGTGTGAAATGAGTTGGGTGCTTGAGTCCAACTCTCAAACCCGTCACTCGATCGAGCAGATCGGCGGCAAGGTCTACAAGACCTACCGGATGTACGAAAAAGCCCTTTAATCGGAACGGGTTCGGGACCGGTTTACGCTCGCCCTATGGGCGCGAACTCAAGCTCTCCGCGCCGTCCCTAGAATCGCCTCATTGAACTCCGTACCCTTGCGCCACTTAAGCGATGGGAGCAGCGGGGCAGGGACGGCCATGGCGACACGACGGACGGTGATGACGGGCGGAGCGGCGCTGGCGGCGGCGGCCTCGATGGCGCCGCGCATGACGCGCGCGGCGGAAAAATCGGATGTGATCGTCATCGGCGCGGGGCTCGCGGGCCTCAAGGCGGCGATCCTGCTGGCTGATCAAGGCGCGAAGGTCACAGTGCTGGAAGCCAATGGCCGGGTCGGCGGACGCGCGTACACGGCCGATCACGTCGAAGGCCACCCCGAGTTCGGCGCCAGCCAAATCGGCCCCGACTACGCGCGCGTGCTCGATATGTGCCAACGTCTCGACGTCAAGCTGGGGCCGGGCGCCAACATCTTCGCGCCGTTCGCCTTTTCGGTGGGCGGTGAATTGATCCGCAAAGAAGATTGGCCGAAATCCAAGATGAACAAGACCGTCGGCGAGGAACGCCCTGTCGTTCCGGCCGCGTTGTTCTCCTACTTTCTCAAGAAGTTCATGACCTTCAAATCCCCCGAGGATTGGCTCGAGGCCGAGGCGGCGCAATTCGACGTGCCGCCGGGCCCGTTCTTCAAAAGCAAAGGCGTTTCGGACGAGGCGCTGCGGTTGATGAACGAAGGCCTGATCGCACCCGACCTTTACAACGTCTCGATGTTGACCCTGATGCAGGAGGAATGGCGCAGCGCCATGATCTTCGGTGTCGGAGAAAGCACCGGCAAGGACCGCTTCGCGCAGTTCGGCGAAACATCGCAGCACGTGGTCGGCGGCACCTCGCGCCTGCCCGAAGCGATGATGCGGCACCTGGGCGACGCGGTGCACCTCAACAAGATCGCCGCGCGCATCGACATGACCGAGAAAAACGTCACCGTCGGTTGTCTCGACGGCACGGCCTACACGGCCGAATTTGCCATTTCAGCGGTTCCGTTCCGGCCTCTGCGGCGCGTGTCGATCAATCCGCCGCTGGCCGGTGTCCAGGCCGAAGCTGTGCGCGAAATGCCCTACGCCAATAACACCCAAGTGATGCTCCGGATCAAAGGCGCTCCGTATTGGGAAGAAGATGGGCTCGATGCCAGTCTATGGACCGACGGACCCATCAACGCCTACCGGCAGAAGATTGCATCCGACGGCAGTCGCGACGTGATTCAAGTGTTGTGCGTCGGAAAAAAGGGCGAGCGCTTCGACCAATTGAGTGAAAAGGATCGTGGCGAACTGGCGGTGCGCGAATTCGCGCGCCTGCGCCCGTCGACCAAAGGCAAGGTCGAGGTTATCGGCGTGCATTCGTGGCCGAATTATATGTTCGTCGAAGGGTGCCGTCATTCCTATGGGCCGGGGCAGTGCGCCAAATTTGCGATTGAGATGATCAAGCCCCATGGACGATTGCATTTCGCCGGCGAGCATACCCGCCGTCTCGATGTCGGCATGGAATCGGCCATGGAATCGGGCGAACGCGCCGCCATCGAAGTCCTGACGCGGATGGAAGGGTAACCCTGGGTACCGGCGTAATAGGAAGACGATGATTCGCACCGCGCAAAGGACATTGATCGCGATCGGCTTGTGCGCGTCGCTCGCGCTGCCGGCTGCGGCCGAGAAAAAGGTGAGCTTCGGCGTCCAGGGGTGGACGCCCGGCCTCGGCAATCCCTATGCCGGCATGATCACCGGCGCGATCCACCCGTTTATCAGCATGTTCGACACGTTGACGGAACTCGATGAAAACGGCCTGGTTCAACCGCACTTGGCGCTGTCCTGGACCGTCGACTCGCCGACGACGTGGACATTCAAGCTGCGCCCGGGCGTCGTTTTCGCCAACGGTGAGCCGTTCGATGCGACGGCCGTCAAGGCGGCTCTCGAATGGTTGAAAACCACCGACGGTCAGCGCTTCATTCTCGCAAGCGAAGTCCGAAAAATCTCCAAAATCACGGTCGTGGACGACCTCACCCTCGTCATCGAAACCTCCGAGCCCGACGTCATCCTGACCAAGCGGCTCAGTCTTTTGCGGATCGTGCCGCCCAAGTATTTTGCCGAGGTCGGCGCGGATGCCTTCGCCCAGGCGCCGGTCGGGACCGGGCCGTTCGTGCTTCGGACCTGGGGGCGCGATACCGGCCGTTCGATCTGGGACGCCAATCCCAATTCCTGGCGCGGCCGTCCGGCAATTGACCGCTACGATTACGTCGTTCTGCCCGAAGCCGCCCGGCGCACCCAGGCGCTGATGCTCGACGAAATCGATATCGCCTATTCGCTCGACTTGGGCGATGCCGATTATCTGAAGGAACAGGGGTACGGCGTTGTCGTCCAGGAGGTCCCCACCGTTGGCGGGTTGACGCTGTCCAACATTCATCCCAATTCGCCGCTCGCCGACAAGCGGGTGCGCCTCGCCATGAACTACGCGATCAATCGAGAGGCCATTACCAAGATTATCCTGCACGGCGCCGTCAAACCGTCGGCACAGGGCATTGCACCGGGTGTGTTTGGCTACGATCCGACGCTCGAACCCTATCCGTACGACCCGGACAAATCCCGTGCCCTGTTGGCCGAGGCCGGCTACGCCAAGGGAATTTCGCTCGTCGCCAGGGTGATCGTAGTCGGCATCACCAACGGCCAGGCATTGTATCAAATGGTGGCTCAGGATTTGCGCGCCGTCGGTATCGATGTCGAAATGCAGCCCGCGCTCGGCCCCGATTGGGTGCGGATGTGGTTTTCGGGCGATTGGCGCGGCGCCGATATGATCTCGCATACTTGGGGCGGCAACACCTATATGGACGCTGCGCGTCCGCTCGAAAACGTCATGTGCACTAAGTCGGGCGCGTACTTCTGCATGCCGGAAATCGACGCCATGATCCGCGAGAGCAATACGATGTTCGATCCCGCCGAACGGGAAGCCAAGCTGCAACAGATCATTCGGCGTTTGCACGAGGAGGCGCCGATGGTCGTATTGTTTCCGCAGACCGATGTGATGGCGTATTCGAACAAGATCTCGGCTTCATTCAAGGGGCGCTCGCTCGATTGGGTCGCCCTCGATACCACGGAAGAGTAAATCGTCATGAACCTTCGCTGCTTCGTTTCCGGCTTTGCGCTCTCCGCCGTGCTTGCTTGCGCGGTTTCCGCTGCGGCCGACGCGAAATCGATACGTGTCACGGTCGGAACCTGGCCGCCGGCCATGGGCAATCCTTACGGCCAGCAAATTCAGGGGGCGGTGCATCCGTTCCCCGGCATTTTCGATGCGCTCACCTTCATGGATCGACAGGGTAAGACCCAGCCCCGTTTGGCCCTGTCGTGGACGAACGATGGCGCCAACACCTGGACGTTCGAATTGCGCCAAGGCGTCAATTTCATGAACGGCGAGCCGTTCAACGCCGCCGCCGTCGTGGCGATGATCGATTGGCTGAAGTCGCCCGACGCGCAGCGGTACTTTTATGCCGCCGAGGTGAAGAATATCGTGCGTGCCGAAGCGACCGGCGAATACCAGGTCACCTTCACGACCGCTGCGCCCGACGTCATCCTCGACAAGCGGATGAGCCTGCTGCCGCCCACACCGCCGCGATATTGGCAGGAACGCGGTGTCGAAGGATTTTCCCAGGCCCCGATCGGAACCGGACCTTTCGTGCTCGACAGTTGGGGGCAGGATCGCGGGGCTTACACGATGACGGCCAAGCCCGGGTCGTGGCGGCCGTCTCAGCATCTCGACAGCGTCGAATTCCGCATCCTGGCCGACGGGGCGCGCCGCACCCAGGCCTTGGCGACGGGTGAAGTCGACATGTCTTACGGCCTCAGCTTCGACGACCTCGATGGGCTCAAGGCCGACGGATTCTCGGTGACGCTCAACACCATTCCTACCACCAGCGCCTGGGCCTTCTCCAACAGGAATCCGAAATCCCCGCTCGCCGATGTGCGGGTGCGCCAAGCCATCAACTATGCAGTCGACCGCGACCCGATTGCGCAGGTGATCTTGCATGGCGCCGTCACGCCCACCAGCCACGGCATCGAGCCCGGGGTGTTCGGCTATGACCCCACGATCGCGCCGTACCCCTACGATCCCGACAAGGCGCGGGCCCTGTTGAAAGACGCCGGATATGCAAACGGCATCAAACTGCGCGCAAACGTGCTCACGGTCGGGTCGAGCGATCTGGCGCCAGTGTTTCAACAGGCGGCCCAGGACCTCGCCAAAGTCGGCATCGATGTCGAATTGAACGGCGTGCTCGGGACAGATTGGGTGCAGATGTGGTTCACGGCCGATTGGCGGGGTGCCGACATCCTGTCGTCCAACTGGAACGGCGCCACCTACATGGACGCCGGCCGCGCGGTCGAGTCCTATACCTGCGCCCGTCCAAACGCGTTTTTCTGCGCGCCGGAAGTCGAGAAGATCTTCGCCGAAAGCAATCTCGAATTCGATCCTGACAAACGCGAAAAATTGCTGCAGGCCGCGCTCAAGAAGCTGCAGGCGCTGGCGCCGACGCTGTATCTGTTTCCGCAGGTGGAAGTGATTGCGATGACGCCCAACATCAAGCCGTTGCCGTTTCGTGGCCGCTTCGTCGATTGGACTCAGGTCGAATTTGCGGACGAGTGAGCAGCCGCGCCGGCATGAACCGTAACTTGACCGCGGCTGGCGCGATCTGTTTGATCTTGTCCTCGGTGGACTTCATCGGCAAGGTGAAACCATTCTGATTGGAAACAGGAGACATCGGTGCTGGGATTGATCCTGATCCTTCTGGCGGCAGCAGGTTTCGCGGCGGGCGTCTGGTTCAACCAGGATTCGTGGGTCGGTATCGCATGTGTGCTTGGTGCGGCTTGGTGTTTAACTCTGGTCTTCAGCCGCGGCATTCGACTCTTGGGCGGCGCGGCCTACGATCGCGATGAAAAGTCGGACTCGATCGTGACTCTCGGATATGACATTGCGCGCAAGCGGCATGGGCGCGAGGACCACTAGTGCCGCTGCTTGCCGTCTATCTGCGCATCGCGTTGTTTGTAATCGGGCTGGTCGCGGCCGTGGTGCTGTTCGCGTTCGCGTTCACCGGGGCGGCAATCATTCTGCTGGTCGTCCTTCTGCTCGGCGCAATTTTCGGGCGCCGGTCGGGAACGGCGGTGTGGGTGTTCAATCGCCGCAGCGATCAATCCTGGCGTCGGCCGCCGGTGATCGATCACGATCCCAACGATCTTCCCGACGATCTTCCCAAGGATTCGGATCGCCGCGATACCTAATTAGACGTCGAGCGCGACGATATCCGGAGGACGCATCACTTCGGCCTCGGGCAATTCGCCGGTCCATTTTTCGATCTCGACCAAACACGTCTGCGCCGTCGATCCTTGCGCGAGTTTCGACGACCCGGCGTCGCGCGTCAGCACGTTGGGATTGCCGTGGACACAAAACGGCAATGCCTTGCCGCCTTCGGTCGCGGTTGTTTGCCGGTCGGGCGAGAACCAGGCGCCGGTCGAAAGTTGAATCACGCCCTTTCGCACCGCGTCGGTGATTTTTGCGCCGGCAAGGCACGCGCCTCGGTCGTTGAACAGCCGCATCACGTCGCCATCTGCGATTCCGTGTGCGGCGGCGTCATCGGGGTGAATCCACGCCGGCTCGCGGCCCTTGATCTTGCTGGCCTGGGCGTATCCGCCGTTATCGTATTGACTGTGGAGCCGCGTGCGCGGCTGGTTCGAGATCAAATGCAGCGGATACTTTTCGGCCTTGGCGGCGCCTAGCCATTCGGCCGGTTCGTACCATGTCGGATGTCCGGCGCAATCCGCGTAGCCAAATCCGGCGATGGTCTCGGAGAAAATCTCGATCTTGCCGCTCGGTGTCGCCAAAGGATGGCTCGCCGGGTCGGCGCGGAAGTCGGCCAACATCACATGTCCTGCGCCGCGATCGGGGAACTCGGCGTAACCCGCGCGCCAAAATGTGTCGAAATCGGGCATCGTCACTTCCGCGGCTTGAGCGCGGGTCTGCCAACGGCCATACAACTCGCGCAGCCAGCCCATCTCGTCCCGGCCTTCGGTGAAGCGTTCGTCAAATCCAAGTCGTTTCGCGAGCGCGGCGAAAATCGCGTGATCGGTGCGCGCCTCACCCACCGGATCGATCGCCTTGTGCATGGCGAGCGCGAACCGGTCCTGAAGCGTGCCGGTGATATCGTTGCGTTCGAGCGTCGTCGCGGCCGGTAGCACGATATCGGCGTGACGCGCGTTGGCGTTCCACCATGCCTCGTGCACGACGACGGTCTCGGGGCGCTGCCAGGCCCGCACCAGACGGCCAAGGTTTTGGTGGTGGTGGAACGGATTGCCACCGCACCAGTAGACAATGCGCGCATCGGGAAAGTTCATGCGCGCCCCGTTGAAATCGAACGGCGCGCCGGGGTTTTCGAGCATGTCGGCGATGCGCGCGACCGGGATGTGTTGCGTCACCGGATTCTTGGGAATGGGCAGCGATGGCGGCGCGATCCGTCCGCCGCCCGCACCGATTCCGTTGGCGCCGGCATAGGCAAATCCGATGCCGCCGCCCGGTAAGCCGATTTGGCCCAACATGGCGGCCAGCGTCATGGCCATCCAATAGGTTTGTTCGCCGTGGTCGGCGCGTTGCAACGACCACGAAATCGAGATCATGGTGCGCTGCGTGGCCATATCACGGGCCAGGGTACGGATCGTGCCGGCGGGAATTTCGGTGATCGCCGCCGCCCAGTCGGCCGACTTGGGCGTGTTGTCGGATTCGCCCATCAGATAGGAACAAAATTTATCCCACCCGACGCAATGGCTGGCGAGAAAGGACTCGTCTTGCAGGTCTTCGCCGACAAGCGTGTGGGCGAGGCCCAGCATCAGCGCAACATCGGTATTGGGCCGGGGCGCAAGCCACGCCGCGTTGTCGGCCGCGCCGGCATCGTCTTTGAGCGCGCCGACCGAGACCACCTTGATGCCACGCTCGACCATGCGCCGTTGCATGGTCCTGGTAATGTGATGGCCGAAGCCGCCGCCATGGACCTGGCCAAGATCGGCCCGCCGGCGATGCGGGCCAACGGCGCCTGGAAGATGATGAGCGACGTCTACGCCAAGAAGATGAACGTCCATTATCTGACGCACATGATCCACGGCGTGCATTTCTACATCTTCACGTCCAAGCCGGCGAAGAACGGCCGGTTGGACGGCCTGCGCCTGCGCTCGGTGCCGATCTACGACGCGTTCTTCCGCGGTCTGGGCGCCACGCCGGTGCGCATGGCGCCGCCGGCGGTCTACACTGCGCTGGAGCGTGGCACCGTCGACGGCTACGGCTGGCCCAACTGGGGCGTCGCCGACTTCGGCTGGCAGAAATACACGAAGTTCCAGTACGGCCCGGGCTTCCTCAACGCCGGCGTCCACATCCTGGTCAACCTCGACAAGTGGAAGGGCCTCGCTGAGGACCAGCGGCGCTGCCTGACCACCATGGCGCTGTGGGTCGAGAAGGAATGGCCCAAGTGGCGCGAGGGCGTGAACAAGGAGCAGAACGCCATCCTGCGCAAGGCCGGCGTGAAGTACGTCAATCTGGGCCCGAACTTCCCGAAAAAGGCGGCCGACCTCTACTGGGCCGACATCGCCAAGGCGAACCCGGACTTCGTCAAGAAGATCCGTCCGCTGATGGAGAAGTAGGGATCCGACGGGGCGCCCGTCTTCCCACCCTTCGAGATGCGCTTCGCGCTCCTCAGGATGAAGCCGAAATATTCAACCAAAGGGCCAACTTCATCCTGAGGAGGCGGCGCTAGCCGCCGTCTCGAAGGGCGTTCGTCGGCGCCCAGCGAACCGCTACTCGGCCGCCTGCGCCGGGCGGGTGTCCAGCGCTTGCCGCACGATGGCCTCGATCCGCGCGCGCTCCTCGCCGGCGAGGGGCAGGCGGGGGCGGCGGACGTGCTCGCTGCCCAGGCCCGTCATCCGGTTGGCCAGCTTGATGTACTGGACGAGCTTCGGGTGGGTGTCGAGGTGCAG
>JAGREB010000364.1 GCA_020446775.1 Paracoccaceae bacterium | reverse complement strand
ACCGGCGGCGCCGGTTACATCGGCAGTCACGTCTGCATAGCTTTGCTGGACGCAGGATGGTCCGTCGACATTATCGACGATCTGTCGACCGGCAGTCGGCGCCTGGTCCAGCCGGGCGCGCGGCTGCATGTCGGTAATACCGGCGATAGAAAATTCACCGAAACGCTGATGCGGGAGACAAACCCCGACGCCGTCATCCATTTTGCGGCATCGATCAGCGTGCCGGAGTCCGTCGCCGATCCGTTGAAATACTATACGAATAATTTTGCGAACTCGTGCCGCCTGGTCGAATCGTGTGTGGCCAGCGGCGTAAACAAATTTATTTTCTCGTCGACAGCGGCCGTCTACGGGACACCAGCCGAATTGCCGGTTTCCGAAACCGCCACGACGTGCCCGATCAATCCGTACGGCGAATCGAAGCTCATGACCGAACACATGTTGCGCGATGTCGGCCACGCGCATGATTTGAAAACGGTTGCACTGCGCTACTTCAACGTCGCCGGCGCCGACCCCCAGTTGCGTGCGGGACAAGTCGTCAAGAATTCCACCAATCTGATCAAAGTCGTCAGCGAATTGGCCGCAGGAAAACGAGAGACGATGCAGGTCATGGGTGACGACTACGCCACTGCGGACGGCACCGGAATCCGCGATTTCATACACGTTACCGACCTTGCCGCCGCCCACGTTTCAGCATTGCAATACCTGCTCGACGGCGGACAGTCGCAGACCTTGAATTGCGGCTACGGCAGGGGATTTTCGGTTCTCGATGTGATCCGAACTGCAAGCGACGTCGTGGGCCGCCCATTGCCGTACACGATCGGTCCGCGCCGGCCGGGCGACCCACCCGAAGTCATTTCCGATACGACGAGAATACATACCGTTCTCGATTGGACGCCGCGCTTCCAGGACTTGCGGACGATCATGGCCAACGCGATCGCCTGGGAAAAATCGCTTGCGACCTAAACGTGATCGTATTTCGGCTTATTGCCGCCCTGAGAAAAGGCCGTCGTAGGCGGCAAACATCGTCGACTCGTCGTATTCGCGGCGCGCATGGGCCTGATTTGCCCGGCCAATTGCGCGGGCCCGTTCAGGGGCATCCAGCAACGCCGCGATCGCGCCGGCAAGCGCTTGGGCGGATTTAGAGACGATAAAGGGTGCATTATCGGGCGACACCATGCCCGCAACGTCGCCGACATCGACGCTCGCGACCGGCACGCCGGCCGCCATGGCCTCCAAAACCGTAAGCGGCATCTGTTCGGTATCGGAGGACAGCGCGAACACAGCGAGCCCGCCGAGGATGAGTTCGGGATGGGACAGATGGCCGACGAAGGTAATGTCGTTTTCGAGGCCCAATTTGGCCGCCTGAGCCTCGAGTTCGGCCCTTTGCCCGCCCTCGCCGATAATGGCCAACCGGCACGTCCGCGCGGCCCGCACCTCGGCAAACGCGTCGATCAGCCGGTGCAATGCCTTTTCCGGCCTTAGTGCGGCCAAGGTGCCGATAACCGGCCCCTCGCCGCGAAGCCGGCCGAACAGGCTGGGATCGGCTTGACGGTCGAATTTTGTGCAGGGAATGCCGTTCGGCACGTAACGGATTTTGCGCTCCGGAATTCGCCAGATTTCGCGTGCGATTTTCAGCAGCGTTCGCGATGGCACGACTAACGTCGATGGGCCGCCCAGCGCGAACCGCCGGAACCAGACACGGCGGGGCAGCTGCCGCTGCGCTTCTTCAGGCCCGAAACCGTCCTCGATGTGAATGTGCCGTACGATCCGAGGCCGATTGGCGGCCGCCCACTCGATCGCCCCCCAATTGTTGGTGACGAGAAGGTCAGGACACTTCGAGGACAGCGCACGCCGAATGACGCGGCGCCTAACCCAGATATTCTCGCCAGGTCCGTCGACGTTGAAACGCTCCCACGTAACATGCTGAGCGAATCCTTCAGCCGCCCCATACTGCGCGTCGAGAGCTGTGATCGAACACCGGTACTTCGGTGACAGACCGTTCATGATAGCAACAAACCTCCGCTGCGCACCACCGGTATTGAACGTGGGCACGACGTAATGGAGAAAATCGGTTCGGGTTCTTGAATCGTCTTGCATCAATTGCGTCGAAAGGGGGGCCGCGCCACTTGTATTCTGTTCGGTATCGGACACATCGGAATCGACAGCTGGCACGCGCAAATTCTCATGATTTGTGATGCTCGATCGAATCAATTTTTCTGAAATATGAGGTGACCATCGCTAAAACCAATGACTCGGCTCCTCGCGGTTTTCGCGCCATCAGCCACATCAGGAATATTGTCGCGAAATATACCGGAGCAAGAATCGCGCCTTTGATTGCAAAGATTGGTAACGTCCCCAATCCCAACAATTGAGGCTCCAAGACCATATTAGCTCCGAGAACCGCAAGAAGGGCCAGCGACGGACGCCAAAGCACGGCAAACCATTCGATCGGGCGAATTTCGAGATAGCGGCAAGTCATAGCGATTGTTATCGATGCTAACGCGAATGTTTGGAGGACACGGGCGACCATCACGCCCTGGAAATCATCAATCTGGTAACCGGCGTACGCGCAAAATGGGGCCAGTGAGGCGAGAATTGTGGTTCTAACCGCTACCTGGGAGTAATAGCGGTGGGCGGTGAGAGCTTGGCTGCCGATTTGCGCGATAATTGTGAATGCGCCGGACAATGCACCGAGTCCAACGATCGGAATCGCACTCACCCATTTCTGCCCGAGCAAGATCAGGACGAACTCGGGAGCGGTCGCCATAACGCCCGCAGCGATTCCGAGCGCCAATACACAGGTTACCGACATCGCTTCCCGAAGAGCCGCAGAAATCGAATCGCCTTCGCGTAACATTTTCATGAAGCTCAAAAATGCGGTCCGGTTCCAACTTCCAACGATTTCCGATAGCGGCAATGCGCCGACTTCCGACCCGACGACGAATACTCCTGTTTTCTCCGGATCGCCAAACTGACCGATCACGAATCGATCGGCTTTTTCGTTGAAGAATGTGGCAAGATTTGACAACAACGCGAAAAACGAGAACGCAAGAATGCCGCGGGCCGCCGAAAGCGTAATGGAAGGCCGATAGGGCGAAAATATGTAACTCAATATCAATGCCGCAGCGCTATTGACAACTTGGGCGATTGCGAGCCCGTAGAAATTGCGAAAATACAATGCAGCCGCGATACCGAAGACAAATCCGGCCACACGAGTCAAAGCAAGATAAGCGAATTCGCGCCTGAATTGCAGCTCGCGCCGAAGATTTACAATCCCGATATTTGAGAAACCCTGCAAAAATGGCGACAAGGCGAGAACATAAAGCGCGCTTGTAACTTGGTGGTTTCCGAAAATATCACCAAGAGATGGGGCCAATAGCAGAATGATTCCGGCATTGGTCGAACAAATGATGATGTTGAGCGTCCACGCACTGTCATAGTCTTTACGCGAAGGAGCCGGCAGACGGTTGATCGCAAGAAGAACGCCGCTCTCACTGAATATTTGTAGAAAGGCGAGAAATATCGCCGCCAAAGCCAGAACACCGAAATCTGTCGGGTCGAGAAGGCGAGCTAAGATAAACGTGTTAAGGAGGCCAACCAGTCGCACGCTTATGCGGGCCCCGGCATACCATCCTGCTCCACGCACGGCATTTTGTGCAAAACGATGCGACTG
>JAGREB010000363.1 GCA_020446775.1 Paracoccaceae bacterium | reverse complement strand
TGCCGATGTAACCGGCGCCGCCGGTTACAAGTATTTTCTTTTCTGACATGCCTCGAAACGGGACGCTTGGCTGCTCGGTCAGCCACCAAGCTCCTTGAGCAGTTCTTCCGCTTGCTCCCGCTCGGCGAACCGCGTGCCGTTCTGAAGCGATTTCTGCAATACGTCTTTTGCGGTCGCGTTGTCGCCCCGCGCCTTGAGCGCTTGCGCGTAGTGGTATCCGATTTCAGGGCGTTGAGGCTGCAATTCGTGAGCGGTCTTCAACAACTCAAGGCCGCGGTCTTTGTCACCCTTGGTCCAATTCAGCCAACCGAGCGTGTCGACGATATCGGCGGTCTGAGGCGCAAGGCGAAAAGCCTTTTCCGCGATTTCGAATGCCCGGGGATTGTCCTTTTCGCCGTAGAGCCATGCCAAGTTGTTCAACAGGACCGGGTTATCGGGCAGGGCGCCATCCATGCCCTCTGTTTCGCGGATCGCGGCATCGTAATCGCCGGTATTGATATAGTGGCTTGTGATCAGGAACCGCGTGTCGAAATCGTTCGGGTTCTTGGCGACCCAATCCTTCAGCATCGCCAAACCTTCCTCGCCGCGATTCAAGCGGGTGTAGGCGGCGTACAAGCGCTGGAGAAGGGCGGGATTTTGGGCCTTGTCCCAGGCGCGGCGGTAGGTCGCCAGCGCGGCTTCATTGCTTGCGGCCACACCCTGCAAATCACCATAGACCACCAAACGTGTCAGGGAGTCGGGCCGCTCGTTGACCATCCGCTGCGCCATATCGAGCGCGGCCTCGATGCCGCGCTCGTCGCGCTCGTAGGCCAACCGGTCGACCAGTGCCGCCTGATAGTCGGGCGCGAGTTCAACCGCGGCATCCATCGCCTTAACGGCATCTGTTTTGCGTTCCGCGGCCAAATAGACGCGCGCCAAGCGGCGTTGCGGCTCCGGATTTTGCGGGAATTTGGCAGCGAGTTGCTCGTATGATCCCACCGCATTGACGGTGTCGCCGGTCGCCAATTGGGACCGGGCCAGTGCGTCAAGTGCTTGGGGATCATTCGGCGCCGCATTAACGAAATTGCGTGCAGCGATCAGGGCCCGGTCGTTTTGCTGGCGCTCGAGCATCATGCCGATCAACTTGAGACGTGGCGCGGGCGTTTCGGGATTAAGTTGAATCGCGCGCTCAAGCAGAATTTCGGCATCTTCAAATTTGCCGTCCGCCAACGCGAGGTTGGTCAGGCCATCGAACGCCGTCAGGTTTTTCGAATCGATCTCAAGCGCCTGTTCGTACCATTTGCGCGCTTCTTCCGGTTTGCCGTCCCGTTCTTCAACGCGCGCAAGATTGAGCGGCGCTGCAACATACTTCGGGTCCCGATCGAGAGCCGTCTGGAAATTGCGGCGCGCCTCGGCGAAATCCTGCGCGGCAAGATTCACGGTGCCGAGCAGGTTATAGGCGTTGGCATCCTTATCGTCCGCCGCCACCATCGCTTTCGCTGCGGCGATCGCGCGGTCGATATTCCGGTTTTGCAAATACGTCAGAATCAAAATCGAATTTGCCTCAACCGATGTCGGCTTTTCGTCGATGACGCGCTGCAGCTCAGTCAGTCCGGCTTCGGTCGCCCCGGAGCGGATCTGGCTGACCGCCAGCGCCAATCGCGCTTCGGAATTTTCCGGATTGGCTGCGACGCCTTGTTCGAACAGATTGATCGCCTCATCACTGCGCCCCACGCCGAGCAGCGCCGTCGCAAGTTGGAGTTTCAACTGCGCGTCGTCGGGATTGGCGGCCACCAACGGCTCAAGCAATGGCACGGCCTTCGCGGGGGCGTTCATGCGCTGATGAATCGCGGCCAGCAGTTTCGCGCCGCCCGGATCTTGGGGTACGCGGCTGACGTAAAGATCGGCGTAGGTCAACGCGACTTCGAGTTGATTGTCGGCGAAGGCCGAGGCCGCCAGCAGGTATCGCGCCGGAGGATAACCTTCCAGCAGCGCCGGAAGCGTGAGCAGAATCTGCGTCGCATCCTTGTACTTGGTGTCGCGTGAAAGCAAGAACGCGCGGAGGTAAAGCGCGAGCGGGTTTTGCGGTTCCAAGCGAAGCGTTTCATCGACGTCCGCGGATATGACATCGGGTTTGTTCGCCGCCAGATTGGCCATCGCCCGCGCAACGCGGGCCCGCGTATAACGGGGATTAACTTCAACCGCCTTGTCAAAATAAGAAAGCGCGCCTTCCAGATCCTGCTGCTGTTGGCGCAATTCACCCTTCAGGACAAGTATCTCGAGTTGCCCCGGTTCAATCTTCAATGCTTTGTCGATTTCGCTCTCTGCTTCGGGCAGTTTGCCGTCGAACCGCAAGATGATGGCGTGGGCCGCAAGGGCTGCGGGATAATCCGGGCTTTCACCCAGCACTTCGTCGATCAGCGGCCGCGCCTTGTCGACATCCTGCAACGCGATGTGGGATCTGGCTTGCGCGATCATGATGCCGCGCCGCGCGTCGCCTTCGAAGGCGCTCGGATCGAAGTTCTTGATGACCTCGCTGAACTTGCCTTGCATGTAATAGGACTGGCTCAGCGGCATGACAATTTTGGACTCGTCGTAACCACGCGCGCGGGCCGACTCGAACTCCCGTTGAGCGGATGCCGCGTCGCCGGTGCGCAAGTAAAGTTCGCCGAGTTGAACGCGGGCTTCCGAATTATCCGGGTCGACCCGAACGGCGTTTTTTAGCTCGATAATCGCCGCGGCCGTATCGCCGTCCTCAAGGTGTTCTTTGGCGTCTTCCATGAAGCGCAGCGATTCGCTCGTTGGCGCCGCCCAGGCGGGCGGGGCCGCCAATGAAATGGCCGCCCACGCGCAGGTCGCCAACATCGCCGACCGTAACAGCGGCTGAATTGAAAGGCGGCCGTGAGGGGTGATCGCGGCTTTAGTGTCGCGTGTCATGTGCGTGTCTCCTGGCGAGCGTGCTTTTTCACGTCAAAGTTGAAGACTATTCGGATTCGACCTTGATGTCATATCCGGTCAGCAGATTGTAGAGGGTGGGACGGCTGACGCCCAGAATCTTCGCGGCCTGAGTCTGGTTATTTCGCGAGGCTGCCATAGCCCGTTTAATGGCCTCAATTTCGGCCTTTTGCCGCGCATCTTTCAAGGTCAGAAGGCCGCCGGTCGTAGAGGTGGCGGCAAGGCCAAGGTCATTGGCCGTTATTTCAGTGCCTGAGGCCAGCACAACGGCCCGCTTGAGCCGATTCTCCAGTTCGCGGACGTTCCCCGGCCAGGAATAACCGGCAATGGCAACCATGGCGTCCTGGGAAAACGCGTACGGCCCCCGGCGGAACGATTCGCAATAATTCCGCAATAAGGATGTCGCGATCAGCAGGGCATCCCCCTCGCGCTCGCGCAATGGCGGGACGTCAATCGCGACCTCGTTGATGCGGAAAAACAGGTCCTCGCGAAACCCACCCTCCCGGCACATGCCTTCGATATTCCGGTTTGAAGCCGAAACAAATCGGACGTCGACAACGATTTCCTCTTGCCCGCCCAGTCTCTGGATCGTTCGGTTTTGCAGCAGGCGCAACATCTTCGCCTGCAACGCCAGCGGCATGTCGCCGATCTCGTCAAGGAAGAGCGTTCCGCCGCGGGCCTGTTCGACCTTGCCGCTGGTTTGCTTCACCGCGCCGGTGAACGCGC
>JAGREB010000362.1 GCA_020446775.1 Paracoccaceae bacterium | reverse complement strand
ATCGTTCGGCCTTAAATCAGCGCGTAAATGGCGCCGGAACACGCGTCTTCACCGCCTGCGGCGGTTATTTTCGGCCTCGACGGGGAAACCCTGACAACCGGCGAACGGCAGTTCTTCAGTGAGATTCGGCCGTTTGGTTACATCCTGTTTGCGCGAAACATTTCCGCGCCGGCGCAGGTCCGGAGTTTAGTCCAAGACCTGCGGTCGCTCGACCCCAGCCACGATCCTTTCATTCTGATCGATCAGGAAGGCGGCGGCGTCCAGCGTTTGCGCCCGCCACATTGGCGTTTTGCACCGGCGGGCGGCGAATTCGCCGCGCTGTATAGGCAAAACCCCGAAACGGCTCGCCGTGCGTTGCGGTTGAACATGGCGCTGATCGGCCGTGAACTGGCCGATTTGGGGATCGACGTTGACTGTGCGCCGGTCCTCGATGTGCCGGTTCCGGGTGCCCACGACATCATCGGTGATCGCGCGTTCGGCGATACGGCGGACATGGTGGCCGACCTGGGCCGCGCCGCAGCGGACGGCCTAATCGATGCCGGCGTGGTTCCGGTCATCAAACACATCCCCGGCCATGGCCGGGCGAAGGCCGACAGTCACCTCGATCTGCCCATTGTCGATACCGAAGAAGCTGAATTATTCGCAAATGATTTCAAAGCATTCTGCGAGTTTCTTAAACCACAAGATTGCCCGCCGGTATTTGCCATGACAGCGCACGTGATCTATTCGGCGATCGATCCCAACGCGCCGGCAACCTGGTCGGCTAAGATCGTCCAGGATGTGATTCGTGGACGGATCGGGTTCCAGGGCCTCCTAATGAGTGACGACTTGTCGATGAAAGCCCTCACGGGCCCATTTGATGAAAGGGCACAGCGCTGTTTTGAGGCCGGTTGCGACATCGTCCTTCACTGCAACGGTGATCCTGCCGAAATGTCGAGCGTGGCCAAGGCCACCGTTCCGCTTGGCGAACGCGGTCTGCAGGCAATCGGAGGCATGGCTGCGCTCCGCCGCAAGCCGCGCGGGACCATCGAGAATGTCGCCGCTGCCGAAGCCCAAGTCGTGAATTGGCTCCGCCATGGGTGAGATGAGTTCCTCAGGTTTGATGGTTTTTGTCGAACTAGCCTTTACGGTCGGCATTCCGGCAATCTTGGCGATTACCTTGCACGAAGCCGCGCATGGATATGTGGCGCTGATGTTCGGCGATCCGACGGCCGCGCAACGCGGCCGCTTGTCGATCAATCCCATAAGACACATCGATCCGATGGGCACGATCGGGCTTCCCGTCATGCTGATTCTCGCCAACGCGCCATTCGTCATCGGTTGGGCGAAACCGATTCCGGTCGATTTCCGCCGCCTGCGCCGACCCAAGCAAGACATGGTTTGGGTGGCAGCCGCGGGCCCCCTCATGAACATCGCCCAAGCGTTCGTCTGGGCCGGTGTGTTGCATATCTCGGGATCCGAGCCGTCGCCCGGTCTGATGGCTTGGCTGGCCGAAGCCGGATTCAATGGCCTTTTGATCAATGTGGTTTTGGCGGTGTTCAACATGCTGCCTATTCCGCCCCTCGATGGCGGCCGAGTCGCGGTCGGATTATTGCCGCCGAGGCCCGCCCAAAGCTTGGCGCGGCTTGAGAAATACGGCATGTTCATCCTGCTCGGGGTGCTGATCGGCATACCATGGGTTGGGTCGCTGGTCGGCCTCGATATCAACATCTTCGGCTGGGTCGTATTGCCCGTTGTCGATTTGATCGTGAACGGGATAGCGGCGTTAACCGGGCTGAATTGATGGCGAGAGCGTGCGGACTGAGATGAGCGACAACGCGACAGAGTTTCAGGAAGACCCCGACCGTTCGACGGCGGACCTGCCGGCCGGACTGGGCTTGGTGCTGAATCTGGGCGGGTATGAGGGACCGATCGACGTCCTGCTGACGCTCGCGCGCGACCAAAAAGTCGATCTCAAGCACATTTCGATCCTCGCGCTTGCCGACCAGTATCTCCAATTCATCGAGACGGCGCGCACGCTGCACCTGGAGATCGCCGCCGACTATCTGGT
>JAGREB010000361.1 GCA_020446775.1 Paracoccaceae bacterium | reverse complement strand
TCTATCCATTGAGCTACGGGCGCTTGATTCCAGGGGTGGATTCGGACGGCCGAACGGCCCCGGCCCCGGAAGGTCGCATGGGATACTCATAATAGTTTGACGGATCAAGGGAAACGTCGCCGCCGAAAATCCCGCTTTCGGGGCCCGAGAACGGGTTTGGGAGACGAAAAGCAGGGGGAGAACGGCTTGTTCAACCCCTGAGCATCGCGTAAAGTCCGACCGGACTTGGGTCCGCGCCCGAAACGGGAGCGGACTCAAGAGTTTACAGGCACCCACAGGGGACTCCGGCCGATCCCATCGGACGGCGAAATGGGGCCAGCGACGGGAACCTAGAGAATGACAGTGATGCGGGTGGTGAAGATTCGGGCCAACGGCGCGATGACGCAGCGGCAAGCGCCTGACCTGGGCTTGAGTGCGGATTCGGAATTGAGCGTGGGCGCGCTTGGCCGGGTATTGGCAGCGAGCGCATTGCTCGCCTTGGGCGGATGCTCGTTCGCCAGCGACAGTTTGTTCGGCGACGACGGCGAACCGCAAGCCACCGCCAGCGTCCCGGCCCCCGTGCCGGCACCGGCGCCTGCCGAAGAGGAAGAAGGCGGCTTTTTCAGCAACCTGTTCCCCTCGTTCTTCGGCAGCGACGAACCGCCGCCGGCGACGGCGACACCCACGGCCGCCGTACCGATGATGAGCACATCGGGCAGCGTCAGCATGCCGACGTATCAAGGCACCACCGTGGTCGGTCAGCGGGTCAATCAGTTCCGCGGCGAATACCAAGTCGTGCGCAACAACCTCGCCGTACATAACCAGCAATTCGAAGCGACGCGCGGCCAGGCAATCTCAAATGCCAATGCCTACAACGCCACCGTCGGGGCCATTCGCGCGCGGTTGCAGATCGGCACCACGCCGGGCAATCCGGAACTGCTCGCCATGTGGCAACAGGCCCAGGCGCAACTGGCTGCGAGCGAAGGCGATCTGACGGCGCTTAACCAATTGTCGGCGAGCGTATCGTCCAATGCCGGCGCGGCGAGTTATTTACTCGACAGCGTGCGCAATGCATTCACCTTGTCGGGCGCGGTCGACGAGGACCACCGTCAACTGCGCATGCTGGAAGACGATCTGTCGCAAACCAACATCGGTATCGACCGCCTGTTGCAAAGCCTGAACGGCGACATTTCGCGCCAGCAGCAATTCGTCGCCACCGAGCGTAGCGCGCTGGTCGACTTGTCGGGCGGAATCAACGCCGGCCAGTTCTTTGCCAGCGGCGCGGCAAGCCGCGCGATGGCGAGCGCCGCAGCACCGGTACGCAGCACACCCACGACCTTCGCCGACCGCCGCCCGCTGGTGGTGATCCGCTTCGACAAGGCCGACATCGCCTATGAACCGGCGCTGTACCAGGCGCTGAGCCGGGCGTTGGAACGCCGGCCCGATGCGGTGTTCGATCTGGTCGCCGTCACGCCGGCCAACGGCAACAGCGCCGCTGCGCGGCGCAATGCCGACGCGGTGATGCGTTCGATGGCGAGCATGGGTTTGCCCGCCGAACGGGTCGCTTTGGCATCGATGAACAGCCCGACCGCAAGCGCGCCGGAAGTGCACGTTTACGTGCGCTAGGGCTAAGCGCGCTCAGGCGCGATCTTTCGCTCGGTGATCTTTCGTTAGATGACGACGTTATCGATCAGCCGCGCCGCACCGAGATGCGCGGCGGCGAAAACGCGTCCCGGTTCTTGGCCGGAGGTGATGGGCGATAACGTGTCGGAACGGCGCGCCTCGACATAGTCGATGTCCCCGAATCCGGCCTCGGCGATCGCATCGCGTGCGGTTTTCAACGCGCCTTGAACGTCTTCACCGCTCTTGATGGCGCCGGCCGCGGCCGATATGGCGGCATACAATGCCGGTGCGACTTGGCGCTCGCCCGGCGTCAACCGCGCGTTGCGGGACGAGAGCGCCAGACCGTCGGCTTCGCGCACGGTCGGCCCGGAAATGATTTCAACCGGAATGTTGAGGTCCGCGACCAGCCGGCGGATGATCGCCAATTGCTGGTAATCCTTTTCGCCGAACAACGCGACATCGGCTCCGGCTTGCAGCAGCAACTTCGTCACCACGGTCGCGACGCCGTCGAAATGGCCGGGACGATGGGCGCCGCACAGAACGTCCGTTAATCCCGTGACCCGGACTTGGGTCGCGAAGTCCGCGGGATACATCGCCGTAGCATCGGGCGCGAACAGCAGGTGCGCGCCGGCTTGCTCGAGCGTGTTGAAATCGTCCGCTTCCTGCTTGGGGTAGGCGGCGAGATCGGCAGGATTATCGAACTGCTTGGGATTGACGAAGATGGTGGCAATGACGCGATGCGCCGCCGCGAGGCCCCGTTCGACCAAAGATACGTGACCGCGATGCAGCGCGCCCATGGTCGGGACCAGCGCC
>JAGREB010000360.1 GCA_020446775.1 Paracoccaceae bacterium | reverse complement strand
TTCGGCATCGGGTTGGTCTTGCGCCAGACAATGTCATTGAGCATCCAATACCCGAGATCCTGTAGGATCGAACCGACGCGGTAAATGTTGTGATACGAGCCGATCACCCACAGCGTACCGGTATCCTTGAGCAGGCGGCGCGCGGCCGACATCCAGGCGCGCGTAAACGTATCGTAGGCTTCGAAATCGGCGAACCGGTCCCAGTCTTCTTCGACGCCGTCGACGCGGCTGTTGTTGGGACGATGCAGTTCGCCGCCGAGCTGAAGATTGTAGGGTGGATCGGCGAAGATCAGATCGACGCTGCCCGCCGGCAGCGAATTCATAATGTCGATGCTGTCGCCGCAATGAACGATGTCGGTCTTGAGGGGCGCGGGATCGGGTTTCGCGGTTTTGGATTTGGCGGCAGCATTTTTTCCGCGCGCCGGCGCGGCCTCGGCTTTCTTCGCCATGGTACGACCCTGTCCCTCTTGCACGCCCCGCCGTGGATGGCGGTGTCATTTTTTGTGGGAGCCGGAGGCCGCACGTGGGTTGGTCCCACGCTGCGGCTCCGTTTGTCTCGATCGACCAGTCGCCGGAGTATGCGTCCCCGAGACTTGAGGCCGGTCGCTTCCCTCCCCACCCGATTTGTCCTCGGCGTGGGAAGCCCCCATATTCAGGACCGTCGAATTTCTGCGCCGCCACCAGGGACAGCGTCGTCGGCCTGCGATTCAGATAATAGAATCAGAGTATTAGCGAAGTCTAAAGATTATCCACAGGGCTGCGACTCGACCTACTAGATATAGAGTCCCGGAGTCGGCCGGGACTCTAGGAATGGAGAGCGCCGAAAGATTTTTAAAAGAGTTGGCGAACTCAAGCGCCGGATTCGAGCAGGGCGCGGATCGGCGCGAATGAGCGGCGATGATGCGGCGTAACCCCGCGCACGGCCAAGGCCGACTGGTGTTGCGCGGTGCCGTATCCGGCATTTGTCTCCCAACCGTACCCCGGAAATTGCGCGGCAAGCGCTTTCATCATTCGGTCGCGGGTCACCTTGGCGATCACGGATGCCGCAGCAATCGACAATGAAAGCCCGTCGCCTTTGACGATGGTATCGACGGCGCAGGGTAGTTTCGGCGCACGATTGCCGTCGACCAAAGCGTGATCGATGGCGCGCGGGCAATTCGTCACGGCGCGGTGCATGGCGAGATAGGTCGCTTGCAAAATATTATGCCGGTCGATCTCTTCGACATCGGCTATCCCGACACCGGATGAAACGGAATCGCTCCGGGTCAGCTCATCGAACAGCCGCTCGCGGACCGCCGGCGACAACTTCTTACTGTCGTCGAGACGCGCGCAAATTTGTTTCGGTGCAGCGTCGAGGTCGAACACCACCGCAGCGGCCACCACCGGCCCGGCCCATGGCCCACGACCGGCTTCATCGATACCGGCGACGATTGCGTTGGGATGACGCGAAAGGATACGGCGTTCGAAAGAAAAATCCGGCATGGTGCGATTATGCCTCAAAGCAACACGGACGCGAGCGTCATTGTCAGGTAGTCTCAAGCCATGCCGTCCTCACCCGAGTTGTCCATCGTCATTCCAGCACTGAACGCTGCCGCACGCATCGGCGCGTGCATCGACGCACTGCAATCGTTTGAGGGCACAAAAGAGATCATCGTCATCGACGGCGGCTCAACGGATAACACCGTCACTTTGGCGGCGTCGCGTGGCGCGACTGTCGTTTCCACGACACCGGGACGCGGCAGTCAGCTGGGTGCCGGCGCGGCACGAGCCCAAGCGCCGTGGCTCCTGTTTGTCCACGCCGACACGATTCTCGATACCGGTTGGGCGAACGAAGTTGCGGCGTTCATCGGCTGCCCCACACATGTTGATCAAGCGGCATATTTCACGTTCGCGCTGGACGACTTCTCGCCCGCCGCGCGGTGGCTCGAACGGATCGTGTCCTGGCGCTGCCGGATTTTTGCCCTCCCCTATGGCGACCAAGGGCTTCTGATTTCGCGGCAGCTGTACGGCCGGATCGGCGGTTATCGCCCCATTCCGATCATGGAAGATGTCGATTTGATCGGGCGCATTTCGAAAAGCGCGCGCGTCGGCTTAAAATCCAAAGCCGTCACTTCGGCGGATCGCTATCGAAAGAACGGTTACCTTTTGCGGCCATTGCGAAATCTAGTCTGCCAATCCTTGTGGCGGCTGGGGTTACCGCCGGAAAAAGTGGCACGGCTCTACCGATGACCAAACCCGTCGTCTTCATCATGACCAAACTGCCGCAGGTGGGAGCCGTTAAAACACGGCTGGCACGCGATATCGGCGCACTGGAAGCATGGCGATTTTTCATCGGCAA
>JAGREB010000359.1 GCA_020446775.1 Paracoccaceae bacterium | reverse complement strand
GTTTGACCCATGCGGCTGGCGGTCCGTTGGAACGGCGTGCCGAGCCCGCCGGTTCGGGTCCCGCCGGTTGCGGCCATCAAGGAATGGGTGCCCGTGGTCTCGAACTGCACCAGCTTGGAACAGGTGCCGATCATCCAGCTCAGGATCACGAGCCAGTCCCGGTCGCACCACTGAAACGCCGAAATCATCGATGGTTTACCGTTGAAAAGCGCCGGAATGGCAACAACGGCGACATTGTAGTGCGTTTGCGCCGGATGGCTGGCGACCGCCTTTTCCGCGGCGTCGACCGGATCAACCATCAAATTTGGGGTCCACAAGAAGGCTTGCCCCTCCATTTCGGGGTTTGGCGTCATGGGCGCAGGGATCAGCGCATTGAGCGCGTCCGCGTCAGCCTGGAAATGGATCATCATCTGGTCGGCCGCCATACGCCACGGCAATCGCGGCAGCGCGGACGCCCGCCCCCCGGCGGTGAACGGCCTCGTGAACCCCTTCATATCGTGCGTCCTCTCTGCATTTTCTCGTGCGCGACAGCGGTATCACATGGTGGGAAGGTTATTTGAGAGCGTCGATCATGGCGATTTTCTCTTTGCATCGCACGGGCAACATTCCCCTGCGTATCCCCCGCCCCCTGGACGGCAAGCATTCAACCAGAAGGCGGCGGGCCGGGCAAATTCGCAAGCGTGAGGCCCTTCCCGATAGAACGCCGCGCTATTGCGGAGCAGCGGCAAATGCCTAGTCTTACGCCATACCCTGGACGATCGAAAACTTGGGAGACGTGTATGGTCGGCGATCTTGAACGCGAAGTTTCAACGATAATTCGGGGCGTCTTCGACGCGTTCCAAAATCATGTCCCGGGCGGGATCGAGAACCACATGACCGAGGACGCGACGGTCTGGGACGTATTTACCCCTCACTTGATCCGCGGACGCGCCGAGCGCGACAAATTCCATGCCGACGATCAGGCGCAAATGCAGGCGCGCGGCAAACTAACCATGACGATCGACGACATGGAGGTCGACGGCTGGGACGACACCGCGCTTGCCCGCTATTACGTGAACTTCAAATACGAGCCGCCGAACGCAACCGAAGGCAGCGTGCGCGTCACCGACGTGCTCCGGAAAATCGACGGACGTTGGATGATCGTCCACCACCACGAAGGCATGACCCCGGCCGGGGTCCCGCCGATCACGGAATGAAAAGCAAAGACGCGCCGCCGTTCGGCTAGAACTCGAAATTGGTCCGGATGCCGAACTGACGCTTGTCTTGCGGCACCAAGATGATGCCGTTCTTGGTGAAGTCGAACGGAGGGTACGGAATCGTGAAGTCGGTGAACTCCTGACCCGCGGCCCAACGATCCGTATCGAACAAATTCTTGACGAAGAATTCGACGCGCAGCCCTTCGCGTTCGACCCCAATACGCGTACTCACGGTCATCCAACTCTTCATCGTCGCCAGGTTGGTCGGACCGGCCGTGACCTTGCCGAAATAGACCAGATCACCGCGCACGAACCAGTCCCAGTTGCTATTCAACGCCGTGGTATAGGTCGACGCGAGGTTACCCGACCATTTCGGGAACCGGCTGGCGCGGTTTCCGCGGATACTGACCGCCGTATTGGGCGCCGCGCCCAGCGTTTCGCTGGCCGAGGCCGTCACCGTCTGGAATTCGGTGAAATGGTTTTTGTTATAGGTCACGTTGGCCTGGACGTTCCATCCATCGGCCGGCAATAACATGGCTTCGATTTCCGCCCCCGAGGTCTTCGAACTTCCCGGCGCCTGGACCGGGAAGAAATTCGGATTGGCGTTGGGGATAAGGTCACCGTCGTCATCGCGGAAGATCGTGACGAAGGTCCCAAACGGCTGATTCTTCCATTTGTAGGAATAGACCGACAGATTGAGGCTTGCGCGGCCGTCGGCAAAATTGGACTTCACGCCGATTTCGTATGCGTCCAGTTTTTGCTGCGGCGTGAATTGGGTCGCACGGTCTCCCAATGCGTCGACGTATTGTTGGCACTCGGATGACGTGCTTGGCTGTCCGGTGCGCGGATCGATGAATGGCTGGGTATAGGCCGCGCTTGAGCAGCCGATGATGTTCGCGTTGATCACACCCGGCAGCTGGCCGCGCGAGAAATTGCCGTAGATGTTGATATCGTCGGTCGGCTTGAATGCCAGCGAGACGCGCGGCAGGAATTGTTTATAGGTTTTCTTGAACGTGCCGCCGGTGCTGCGCTCGTCGTTCATGTACCGCGCTTCAAGATCCAGAGTCAGCTGATCGGTGATGTCGTAGGACACCGTGGCATATCCGCTGATGGCTTCGACATAGTCGTTCGCGTCGAGCCCGACCGGAAAAATGCCCGGCGCCGAACAAAAGCCCGCTTCGGTCGCCGCCAAGGCGAAATTGGCGCACGCCGTGGCATACACGCCGCCGTTTCCGGACGTGATAAAGTCTTGAGTGTAGTAGTTGCCGCCGATCATCCAGCGGAACCGCTCGTCACCCGGCGACTGCAAACGCACGTCGGCGCTGATATCGTCGCCGGCTTGCGGATTGGTGACGAACCATTGGTTCAGACCCGGGAGATCCGACATGTCCCAATCGCGGAAGTCGTTCGCCGAGTTGTCGTTGTACGCACCCGTGATCGACAACATGATGCCGTTCTCGAATTCGTAGTCGGCGGTCAAGCTGAGACGGAGCATTTCGCGCTCGAGCCCGAAACCGTCCATCTGAGGCACGCCCTGAACCTGCGGATAGTTGAGGAGATTGTTCCTCAAATAGTCGGGACCAGCGTTGACGAACGCGGGGTGGGACGGAACCAAACTGGTATTCGAACTGACTTTCGGCGCGCCGGGTTCGCCGGGGCTCGGCACCGTCCCGCACAGGAAGAGCCTCGGGCTTAGCGTCTGCCCGTCGATGGTCACGGTTTTACCCGTGCATGAATCGTTCAATCGGCCGATCAGAAACGCGACCGCCGCCTGCCCGTCCTCGTCTTTCTGGAAATACGCCCGCGCCTTGAGTTCAAGCGAATCGCTCGGCTTGGCGTACAGTTGCGCGGATATGGCTTTGCTGGACTGCTTGCCCATGCTGCCGCCGTCGGTCGCCGTCCACATTGCGCCTTTCTTATACAGACGCCCGCTGACGCGATAGGCGAGTTTGCCGTCCACAAGCGGACCTTCGTGGCTCGCTTGAACCTCGTATGAATCGTACGTCGCGCCTTCGGCCTGAATCTTGCCGATGTATTCGTCGAGGCTCGGCGTCTTCGTGATGTAGTTGATGGCCCCCGCGAAGGAGTTGCGGCCAAATTGGGCCGACTGCGGGCCTTTGATGATTTCGACGCGTTCCAAGTCCATCAGGCTGACGGATTGAGCGCCCTGAAGCACAAATACGCCGTCGATGAACAACGACGCCGTTTGCAAGGTGGAGAATTCCGACCCTTCGATGCCGCGGAAACGCATGTTCGAGAACAAACGTCCCGGACGCGAACCGGACAGCGCGTTGTTGAATTGAAACCCGGTCGTCTGGACCGAGATGTCCTCAAGATCGAGAAAACCCGCCCGCTCGATTTGGTCGGCGGTGAAGGCCGTGACGGAAACCGGAATGTCCTGAAGGCTTTCGGCCCGTTTGCGTGCCGTGACGACGATTTCCTCCAAACCGACCGCTTGCGCTTGCTGGCTTTGAGCCCATACCGGACTTGTACCGCCGCTCAGCAGCGCGCCGAGCGACGCCGCCATGAAAAACTTGCTCCGCATGTGCTTCCCTCTCGAATTCATCGACTTGTAAGATCGAAGAGCGCCGTGTCGACGCCGATCTCCGCCACCCGGGGTTAGGTTACGAATAATTGTGGGAACTGGAAGCGATTAAACGGCAATTCAGGTACATATTTTCAAAATGCCGCCCGCTCCAATCGAGAATTATGGCGCGAGATATCGCTTCTCTACGGCTCACGCACTAGAGCCCCAATCCCCCAGGGTGAAGGCGGGAATCGGCATCCAGCAGCGCATGAATGCGGCGAAGCAAATGCAGCGTCTCCGGTTTCAACGTGTCGCCCAACGTATAGAAGCGGCCAGGCTGCATGTGCGCAGCGCCCTGTTCGGCAAGTTTGCGCCGTAATCCGATCCGGATTTCCTGGATCAAGCCGCGGGCGCCGGGATTTTCCTTGCCCGGAGGTTCGGTAGTCAACGGGGCCATCGCTTGACGATGGATCGGTCGCGGCGCGTCGGCCCAAATGAGGACCGGTTCAATCAGAACGGCAAGTCCTGCAAGCGCGACCGAGATCGAAACGGCCACCTGATGCCGGTCGAGATCGGCGGCAAACCCATCGAGATAACTTGCAAGTTCCCGATACGCGGCACCGGCGCTTCCGATCGGAAACAGCCCATGAGTCCAGATTTGTAGGTGCCCCGACGGTGTCAAAGGCGCAGCAAAGGAGAACATATTGGCCCGCATATACGCCGGTACAACCGGATCAGTCTCCTTGCCGCCGTGCCGCGCGGCGATGTTCTTCAATTCGTCGAGACATCGCTGTGCAATCGCTTGGTCCAGCCCTTCCGTCACGACGTGAAGCTGAGGCCCGGACGTTGGCTTGCCGCCGGAGACATACGAACCGACACCGAGACAATCGCTGGCCAGGCGAGTCTGGCCGATGGACCGGGCCGCCTCGATCATGGCTGCATGGTCGGCAAACGCGAATGACGCCATGGCGACCCCGGCCGGTATTGGCTCTAGCGCAAACGTGGCGGCAGCCTTGAGGCCGAAAATTCCGGCGTCGGCGAGAAACAGCCCGGTCAAGTCAGGACCGCAATAACGGAAGAATGGACGGCCATTGCGAAGACTCGCCGAGCCGGTTGAAACGAGGGTTCCATCTTCCAACACGACATCCATACCGAGAACGGATTCTGCAACGGTACCGGCCTTGGCGGCACCGAAGAACATGGCGTTATTCGTCAAACTGCCGCCGACCGTAGCAAAGCGGCCGGTCGAAGGGCCGGTACTTACCACGCGCAGGCCGTGCGCGGATGTCGCGGTGTACAACTGCTCCCATGTCACACCCGCTTCGGCGGTCACCGTCAGGTCTTCGACCGATAGATCGCGGATACGATCGAGCCGGCGAAGGTCAATCGACAACGTATTGGCGTCGCGCGGGACGTAACCGCCGCTGTAGGAAAGCCCGCCGCCACGCGCCACGAGTGCGGTTCCATTTTGCTTCGCGATTTTTACCACTTCACGAAGCTCTTCGACGTTAGCGGGCGCCGCGATGGCGAACGGCGGTTCACCTTCGAAAAAGAAGTCCGCGGCGAAAAAATTCCGCGCATCGTCATCCAAGATTACGTGCATGGCACCCAAAGCTGCCGATAGCTGGTCGATGACGCGTTGTCGGTCGAACATGGGCCCAAATTCCTTCAATCCGGTTTCGCCGCTCAAAAAGCCATCGCGGACTTTGAAAATAACCGCGAGAGCACCATACTGCCCCAGTTTTTCATGGAGCACCTCCTCGATGCGAATGGCGCGATTTCAAAAGTATGGACCACCTGCGGAGGTGATCGAGTTGATCGACGCCCCGGCCGAGTCGCTGGGGAACGGTGAGGTCGTTATCCGCGTCGAAGCCGCGCCGGTCCATCTCGCCGATCTGTATTGCATGAAAGGTTTGGAGCGGTTCCGCGTCCCTCTCCCGCATGTTCCGGGATTCGAGGGCGTAGGCCGCATTTCGGCCATCGGCGCGGGGGTTACGGGCCTGAAGACAGGCGACCGCGTGTTCCTGCCGCTCGCATGCGGTGCATGGCGCGACGAGGTCCGCGTACCGGCGGCGGGACTTGTGCCCGCGCCCGATGGCGACGCCGTTCAATTGTCACTCATGCCGATCAATCCGCCAACGTCATACCTGATCCTCAAAGATTTCGGTGACCTCGAGCCGGGAGATTGGGTGATCCAAAATGCGGCGAACTCGAATTGCGGCCGGTACCTAATCGAACTTGCGAAATTGTGGGGCGTCAAAACGGTCAATGTGGTGCGTCGTCCCGAGTTGATTCCTGAGTTGAAAGCACTTGGGGGCGACGTAGTCTTGGTAGACGCGCCCGACCTGGCCGAGCGGGTTGCGGCGGAAACCGGCCGCGCACCGATCAAGCTTGGGGTCGACGCCATCAACGGTCTCGCCACTCAACGCATGGCCGATTGCCTCGCGGACGGAGCCACCCTGCTCGCCTACGGTATGGCGGCCGGCGAGATGTGCCAAATTTCGCCTGCCGTCTTGTTCCTGCGCGATATCCGGTTGCTGGGATTTTATACGGTGCGTCAATTCTCCAAGCGCACGCCCGGCCAAGTCCGCGCGATCTACGAGGACTTGGTCGACATGTTCAACAAAGGTCAATTGACCGCGAAGATCGCGGCGGCATACCCGCTGAATCGCGTTAAGGACGCCGTGGCCCACGCCGGGCGAACGGGCAACGAGCGCGATGGAAAAATTATCCTGACGATGGACGCATAAGCGTACACCGGACCGTACCTGGAACAAGGACCGAGGGCGGGTGAAGGGTCTGGCGATGGATATCGAGGGTTTAAGCGTCGAATTGAGGAATATCGCCGGCACGGAAAACGTGTCCGCCGATCCGTCCCACCGCGCGATCATGGGAACCGACATCTTCTATTCGCGCACGCCCCCCGCCCTTGTCGTGCGCCCACGTCATGCCGACGAACTGCCCGCCATCGTCGCGGCCATTGCACGGCAAGGCGGAACAATCGCAGCGCGCGGTGGCGGCTTATCGTATTCGGCGGGGTATCTGACCGACCGGCCGGACACGGTGCTGATCGACACCGGCGGCTTGACCCGGATCGTCGAAATCAATCCCCAAGACATGTATGTGCACGTCGAAGCGGGCGTCACCTGGAGCCAATTGAACGACGCATTAAAGGCGAAGGGTTTACGCACGCCGTATTGGGGCACCGGATCGGGTCTGCACGCGACGGTCGGCGGCAGCGCTTCGCAAAACGCGGTCAATTATGGATCCGCGCGCTGGGGATTTCTGGCCGACAGCATCGCCGGCCTTAAGGTCGTGTTGGGCGATGGGCGCGTGCTCAAAACCGGCGCATGGGCGACCAATGAAAGCCCGATCCCGTTCACCAAACACTACGGCCCGGACCTGACCGGATTGTTCCTCGCCGACAGTGGCGCGATGGGCGTGAAAGCCGAAATCGTGCTGCAGCTCATTCTCCGCCCGCAGGCGGTGCGGTACGCCGCGTTTTCGTTCGACAGGCGCGAGGACTTCGCCGCCGCGATCAGCGACGTGGGGCGCGCGGATGTCGTCACGGAATGTTTCGGGTTCGATCCGTGGTTCTTGAGCCGGCGCGTCGCGTCGACGGGCTTCGCCGACGACGTAAAAAAATTGATCAACGTCGCCAAGCATGAAGGATCGGTCGTAAAAGGCCTTAAGGCCGCGCTCAATATCGCGGTTGCCGGGCGTCATCACCTGAAAAACGTCGGCTACACGATACACATGGCGATGGACGGACGTGACGACGACGACGCCGAACGCGAGCTGGCCATTGTGCGGAAAATTTGTTCCGGACACGCCGGGCGCGAAATCGAACCTAGCATTCCACGGATCATGCGCAGCACGCCTTTTCCCCCACCGATCATGCTGCTTGGACCCGACGGTGACCGCTGGGTGCCGATGCACGGGATCGTCGCCCATTCACGCCATCTTCCGGCGCTCGAAGCTGTCGATGCCTACATGAATCGCCACGCGAACGTGATCGAACAGCATGGCCTGGTGTGGGGCCAAGTCAGCACGCTCGTCGGCCGGTCGTCGGTTTTGGTGGAAGTGAATCTTTATTTCCGCGACGAACGCCCGGCCATGGTCGAGCGATATCTCGATCGCAATTACTTGGAAAGCCGCACGAAATACCCCCGCGCGCCCGAGGTCTGGGCCGCCGTCGACAAACTGCGTAACGGGCTATCCCAGGTCTTCCGCGATCTCGGCGGCATTCACATGCAGATCGGCCGCGCCTATCCGTATCTCGACAGCCGGTTGCCGGAAAACCGCGATTTGCTGAAATCGCTGAAAGCCCACGTCGACCCCAAAGGCGTCCTCAATCCAGGCGCTTTGCAGCTGGGACCGTAGACCGCCGCCGCATTTGCCGTCGCGGCGACGAACTCCCTAGAACAAAGCGGTGAACTTCAACGCGAGTTCGTTGCCCGGCTTGATCACACCCAACACCGCTTCGACAAACACCACGCCCCAGATCGACAAAACCCAAGGCCGCGCTTTTTTCAGCCCGGTTGCCATGCGGGCGTCCTGTTCGTCGGTGATCGAACCTTTTGCCAGCGCTTGCAGGCCGATAATAAAGTCCGGCAGGTATTTGCGAATCATGACGCCGCAAAAGATCAAATAGGCGAACAGCCCCACCTTTGCGGTCAGCCACGGCGTCGAATCCAGCCGCCCGGTGTAGAGCGTATAGATCACGGAAATGACGATGCCGGCGATCAAAACGCGCCGCAGCCAGAAATCCAGCGTCCCCAAAGTCTTCGCCAAAGGACTGCCGTGGCTGAAATGCATGTACAGCACCATGAAGAGCCACGCGGGCGCGAGGAGCCAAAGCGCGACCATCTGTCCCGGGTAGTGGTCGACGCCCTGCAGGCTGGCCAATGTTCCGCCGATGGTCAGCATCAGCGTCATGCAAATTCTCGGGATGAGATCGAGGTTCATCATGATCTTCGAAGCGATCAGCCGCGTCTCGGGCGAATACTTGGGATTGATGACGAAACCGCTGGAGTAGTACACGCCGACGTCGCCGCCGAGCCAATAAACGAAACCCAACAGATGCAGCATGATAAAAAGGTCGTAGGCAATCGCGGTCATGGAATGTCCCCTAACGTCGGCTCATTATATATGGAAGCGAGAAAAGATCACTTTGGCTTGCGGGCCGTTGCGATAAACCATTGCAAGCTGCCGTCGAGTTGGCGGAACTTTTCCTCGCTCACCATCTCCTTCGGAAACCCGGCCGAAACAAGCATCTCCGACGGGTTGTTGGTCGCATAAACGCCCCAGAACGGTTCATTGTTGTTATTTTGATCCCAACCCCTGTGAAACTGCATCCACGGGCTTAGTTCTGCATAGCGGATGTTGACGTCAAGGTGAACCGCGACGCCACCGGGACGAAGCAGGCGAAAACTTTCCCGCATCATACCTTCGGTCGTTTTCCGGGAAAACTCATGCATCGCGTTATGAGACAGCACGAGGTCGAAGCTTCCGTCGTCGAAACCGGTTGCCGCCGCGTCACGCTGGTGAAAATGGACGGCTGCACCCATGGCTTCGGCGCGCGCGTGCGCATAGCGAAGAATGGCCGGCGCGACATCGATGCCGTGAACTTCCGCATCCGGAAACGCATACACGTAAGGAACGGTCGACGACCCGGCGGAACACCCGATGTCGAGAATGCGTTGCGGACGAAGATCGGGGTAACGCTCACGGATAAATCTTACGACGACTTCCCCCTTGCTTTCCGAAACGCCGACGCCGCGGCCGAGCGCATAGAGATTGCCGCCGTATTCGTAAAACGCGCCGGCGATGACATCATCCGGCCCGGCATCGCGGCAATATCCACCCGGCTGAAGGTGAATATCCACAGCGGACATGGCCCGGTTCGGCACGAATTCCGGATCGAGTTCGAGCGACCCCTTGGCCTTCCCCGGATCGGAAAGCGAACGAAATGCCTCGCTTAACCTGCCCTGCTCGCGTTCAAGGGTATCGGCGACCGACGCCCACATGATTTCCTGACCGTCGCGGTGCAGCCGGCTAAACATCTTATAGGCTGGATCCTGCCATGTGACGGTCCCGATCTCCTGCGCGGATTCGGGCTCCCGTCCTTTTTCGGCGACGAATTGCCGCTTGGCCCGCCGCTCGTATACGACGACGTTATTGGACCGGACGTGATCGCGAACGTGATCCTTCAACGACAGGGAAAACTGTTGAAGCGCCAATTCATCGTGCAACGGCCGTGCGAGCATCGCATGCTGAGGGTTTCGGGTCATCGCGTCACCTTGATCGATTGGCGAAACGAAAATCTCAGAGAGTCATCTGGAGATCAATAGCGAAAGGCGGCTCCTGCGCCCGTATGCGGAACGCCCGTCCCGGTTCAACGGGCCCCTTACTCTGCCGCAGCGCCGATATCCGGAATGATTTCATCCATCCCCCTGGGCTTCGGCCACGCACCGCCGTCGTTGGCATTGCCCGCAACTTTCACCGGAGGGGCGTTTCCTCTGAGCACCGTCGCGTTCGGATCGTTCGGCGGAAAATGTCCTTCGAACGTATCCATCTTGGATTTGTCGGGCCACAGCACGCCGACCGCCGCCGGCGATCCTGCGCGCGCCGGAAACCAGATCGCCCCGCCACGCGCAATCGTCATTTTCGGCATATCGGTTCTCCATGGCGTCGGAAAATAGGAAAACGAGCCGTCTTCCGGATCCAGCCGCACGAAGTAATTATCGGAACTACTCCAGACTTTGTCGTCGGGATCGACCCAAGTGTCATACGGTGTGGCGAACTTGACCGGAACCTGGAAGACGGTCGTCTTTCCAGCGGTGGGATCGAGTTTTTCGATCCGGCCGCGATCATAGACCCCGTACCAAATATTGCCTTGTGAATCGACGCCGGGACGCCGGCTGAGGCAGGGACGGCTGGGTGAAGGATAGGCTTTCGTCGTATCGGTCGCCGGATCGTAGACGGCCACGCCGCAAGCGTGGAATTCGTTCCACCAGAACCGATCCTGGTGATCGATCACGCCGCCATAGGGTGAACCGTTCTTGGTCGGGCTCTTGATGTATTTCCATTTGCCGGTCGCGCGATCCATACGGCCGATCATGTTGAAACGGATGTCGGTCCAGTACGCATTGCCTTTGGAATCGAGGAACGGCGTGAGGCCTCCCATATCCCGATTGGACTTCGCGTCCTTGCCGTAGGCGTCCCAGTTACCCGTCTTCGGATCGAAATGGACGACGCCCGCCTTCAACGCCGCGAACCATACCGTGTCGTCCCGATCGATCGCGATGCCGTGGGGCTGCCACGACGCGTGCGGGGTCAGGAAATATTTCTGTTCGCCGGTCGCGGGATTGAGGAATGAAATCGCGCTGGCGCGTGTATCGGTGCTCCAGATATTGCCCTTGCTGTCGAACGTGATTTCCTGCCGCATCACGTTGGGCGCATCTTCAGTGCGGAGAAATGTGTACATCAAGAATTGCGCTTTTCCGAGCAACGTCTCGTCGCGCGGCTCGGTGTCCTCTTCCAACACGGCGCGCGGCGGTTGTCCTTCGCCGAAATTCTTTTCGAGATAGTCGAGCAATATCTCGCGCTTTTCTGGCGGCAATCTGTCCGGAACTAGGAACGGATCGCTATCGGCCACGCCCCAGTGCGGCGACGTCGTCATGTAATCGACGACGGCTCCCCATCCCGCGCGGGATTGCGGCTGTGCCGGTAAAAAATTCCATGCGTGACAGATCGCGCACGTATTCCGGAGAATTTCGCGTCCTTCGCCCGGTGGATAAAGCGTATCGAAAGGCACCAGCTGACGATCGGGCAAGGCGCGCGGACCGACCGCGTGTTGCACCGGCGCGCTGACCGTCATTGCGATCGGTGCCTGAGTGTTCTTATCCGCCGCGATGGTGACGGTGGTACGGTTTGAGGTGAATCCTTGATGCTCCGCCCAGACTTCATAGGTTCCCGGCATCACGTTCACAGCCGAGTACCTGCCACCATCGGTGAACACGACATAGGTGATGTTCGAACCTTCTTTATGCGCAAAAACCTTCGCCGCGGTGAAAATCCCCGGCGCGGTGACCGTTCCGTCGAGAGTCCCGGTTCCAGGGATCCGAGCGGAAGCAGGTGCGGCGAGTGCCGCCAACAGCACAAGAACTCCCGATAATGCGCGTAGCATCGTCCCCTCCTTCAGAATTCCAGGCTGCCATGGGCACCTGCGCAACGCGGCGGGCAGCAAATTCAGGTCGCGATGTCCTCAGCATTGAAAACATCGTCAAAGCAAAACAGAATTCGCGTCTCAATCATTCTTGTTGAGCCTCATCGCGCGCGACCTTTCGCATGACGAAATCGACTTGTTGAAGCCCCATGAATTCGCGCCCGAGCGTTCTGCGTAAGCGGCGCGCTATCTCATAACCGGGTTTTTCAGCGGACACTTCGACCCGCATGGGATCCAGTTCCGCTCCCTCCCTGGCAACGACCCGGGCAATGTCCAAAGTCCGAAAGCGGCCGAGCACGTCGGTCCATGTCCCCGCGGTGCTTGTATGCTCTTCCCCTTCGGGGCCGGTCGATCCGGTCGCCTGCCACCGGACGAGGACACCTTCCAAGTAGTTGCCGTCTTCATCCTTGACGGCGCCCGTGTAGATGAGCTGGTGATCGAGCGGAACATTGGCAATCGCGAAGTAATCGTCCCCGTCCGCATATCCGTCGGCGGACGAAAGCAGGCATCCGGCAAGAGCCAGGACCGGGAGAGCGAATTTCGCCGTGTTTTCCAATCCCATGTTTTCCAATCTAAGCCTGCGTATCGGTCGCGCAAAGGAATTAGTGCCGCATCCCTCTCCGTCCGGCTGCCTCGCGAACGGCGAACGGGGTACCGGAAAGGTTATTGTTGATGGCCATCGCGGCGAAGTTGATAGTGAATTCATGATGGATCGCAGAACGTTCCACCGGGCGCTTTCCGCGCTCATCGCGGCGCCGTTCGCCGGATGCAATTCGCACCGGACGATTGAACTGTATGTGGAAACCGAGGCCGACTTTCCGCTTTTCGATCCGGAGTCGCTGACATGTTCCTGGGGCGACTTGATCCGCCTAACCTTCCATCACGCCGGTAAGATTATTACGCAGACCCATAATTGGGTGCTGGTGAAGCCGCATTCCGAGGAAGCCGTCGTAACCGCGGGAATTGAAGCGGGTGAGGAAAACGGATGGTTGCGGCCAAACGACCCACGGGTCATCGCTGCGACGCCACTAATCGGCAAAGGCGAGACAGTGACGATCGAATTCGCCGCCCCGCCGCCAGGCGACTACCCATATATTTGTACGACGCCCGGACATGCCGAAGATATGCATGGTATACTGCACGTCACGCGCGCATGATTCGATTTGGAGGGCAATGCCATGATTCCGAGACGTTGTTTCGCGATTGCTTTGCTGGTCTTCCCGTTGCTTTCGCCGAACGCCAAAGCCACGGAATCCCTGCAATCCCCCGACGACGTCAAATACGCGCTGCAACTTCTGATGCACATCACCAACGATTTCGACAGACAAATCACGCGCAAGACCTATGCGCGGCTTCCTCATGAGAACGAGGAGTTCATTGAAGGCGCGGATGCGTTGCGCAAAGCGATCGCGAGCGAACCTGAAGATTTTAAACAGGAAGTCGAATCCGCACTCGGCGCGGCACTTTCCGCCGCGAAAGATACGGCTGACAAAAACGCGACAAACGACGAAATCGTGTTGCGCGCCGCTCAGGGCGTGTTCGTGGAAAAGGTCAACGTGCTGCTGGCCGTGTTTCCCGAATCTCTGCGCCCCGACCCAAAGTTTATGTTCAAGAGGTAGGTAAACCGGTTACGATTGCGGGCATGTTTGTTCGTACGTTATCATCGACGTAGGCCGAACAGGCAGACTGCGCACGACACGGAGATGGGGCTCCAGACGTGAACGTATTTCTTGTGATTCTGCACGCGTTGATATCGATCGCGTTGATCGGCGCCATCACGCACCAGGGGTTTAGCGCGTGGCGGCGGCCGGCACCGGCCAGGGCATTCGTTGACCGGTTCCGCGCAGTCTCGGCCCCGGGTTATACCGCCGCCGTGACCGTCCTATATGTCGCCGACTTCGCACTCGGCGCCTACATCTATCCCGCATATGTGCTGGATGTGAAAGCGTCCCTCGCCGATGCCGGTTTGAACATGGATATCTTCCTGTTCCAAGCCAAAGAACATATCTCGGTGATAGGGCTTATCCTTTTGCCGGCGTATTGGCATTACTGGAAACGCGCGCCATTGAATGAAGACGTGATGACGCGGCGATACGTCACTTCGCTGCTCATGCTGATTTCGTGGTGGAATCTCGTGATCGGCCACCTCCTCAACAATACGCGGGGAATGCTGTGAGCCGTTTTATTTCACTGCGTCTCTT
>JAGREB010000358.1 GCA_020446775.1 Paracoccaceae bacterium | reverse complement strand
ACTCCCACACGTTGCCGATCATGTCCTGCAGCCCGAACGGGTTCGGCTTGAAGCTGCCAACCGGCGCCATATCCGCATACCCGTCCTTGCACGCGCTGTGCGACCACGGGAACGGATACTTCTCTTGGCCCGAGACATCGAATGTGTTGGCCCAATGGCAGGCTTCGTCGGGATTGTCGCCCCAGAAGCGCAACGTGTCGGTGCCTGCGCGCGCGGCATATTCCCATTCCGCTTCCGTCGGCAGACGGTAGGCCTTGCCGATCTTTTTCGACAGCCAAGCGATGAACGCCTGGGCATCGTCCCAACTGACGCAGCCGACCGGGTGATTATCGAGCGGCTTTGCGGGTTGATAGGGATTGCGCCAGCTGGCCTCGGGCTTGTCGACGAACTCGTTATCCCACACCCGGCACCCGGGTTTCACTTGGTACCCGGTCTCTTCGACGAAGCGTTTGAATTGACCGTGCGTGGTTTCGGTTTTCGCAAGCAGGAAAGGTTTGACGATGTTGATTTTGACCTGCGGCCCCTCGCCGCGATTCATGTCGGTGCCGGGCAAGGCCGGATCGCTGCCCATGGTGAACTCGCCGGCCGGAACCAAAACCAGATCCGTACAAAAATCGCAGTCCTTGACGATTTCGCCCGGCTTGAGATCGGCCTCGGCTTGGGCAAAAACCGGCGGCGCGGTCAGAACGGCCAAAGCCATGATGAAATAACGCATTGCAACCCCTCCTCGGCGGAAACGCCGTTGCATAGTACCCGCAGACAGTCGGTCCACAAACGGCTTCCCGCACGATCCGCACGCCGGCACCGGCGCCGGCCGCGCTAAGGTCCACGAGGATCGAATTGTGTCTTGCCCAACGCGGCGTCAGGCCACCGTCAACCCCGCCGCAGACAAAGGTAACCGGCGTAGACGCTGACCCGTCGCGGCATAAATGGCATTGGCGATGGCCGGGGCCACGCCGGGCACCGCCGACTCGCCGACACCGCCCGGCTTGGCGTCGCTCGGGATAATGTGCACTTCAAGGTCGGGCACATGCGCCATGCGCGCGACCTGATAGTCGTAAAAATTGCTTTGCGCGACGGCTCCGTTCTCCACGGTGATGTTCTCGAACAACGCCGCCGAAAGTCCGAAGACCGTCCCGCCCTGAAGCTGCGCCTCGACGTTGCGCGGTTCGATCAAGCGCCCGCAATCGCCGGTGCAGACCAGGCGCTCGACCTTGAGGGTACCGTCTTTCACCGAGACCTCGGCGATTTGCACGATGATCGACCCGAAGCCCGGCGTGAACGCGAGGCCCATGCCATGGCCGGCCGGCAAGGTTTTGCCCCAGCCGGCTTTCTCGGCGGCGAAGTTAAGCGCGGCCAATTCGCGTTCCTTGCCGGCAAGCAGTTCACGGCGAAACTCGAGCGGGTCCTTGCCCGCCAGCACGGCCAGCTCGTCGATCGCGGACTCGGCGAAGAAGCCGCCCGACGAGGCGGAGACCGAACGCCAGAAGCCGATCGGAACGTTTTGCTCCTGATCGACATGTTCGATGAGCGTGTTGGGAATGCCGTAGGTCAAATTGACCGTGCCGCCGGCAACGGTCGGATCGGCGATCGGCAGCGGCCGGCCCTGGTACTTCAATAAGGACTGTCCGACTGCCGTCGCGTGCATCGCGACAACCGAGCCGCCGGCGTCAAGACCGCCGCGCATGCGCAGAGTCACCGCCGGTCGGAAATAATCGTGCTGGATATCCTCTTCGCGCGACCAGTACATCCGCACCGGCGTGCCTTTCATGGCCATCGCGATCTGCACGACCTGACGCGTGAAATCCAATTCCCACTTGCGGCCGAAACCGCCGCCCGAGAACGTATTCTGGAGCGTAACCTTTTCCAGCGGCAAGCCGGTCAACGTCGCGGCGAGTTCCTTCGCCGCACCCTGCTGCTGGGTCGGCGACCAGATCTTGCAGCTGTCGTCGGTGATCAGCGCCGTCGACGACATCGGCTCCATGCAGGCGTGCGAGACATACGGAACCTCGTAGGTCACATCGAGCGTTTTGGCCGCGGACGCCAACGCTTGCGCGACGTCGCCGCGTTTCGACGGCGGAAACGGCTTGGCCGGATCGTTGACCGCCGCCGCGAACGCGCCGCGCATGTCCTCGGTCGACCAGTTGTCCTTGCCTTTGCTGTCCCATTCGATCAGCGCGGCATCGAGCGCCTTCTTGGCTTGATAGAAATTCTGCGCCACGGCCGCCAAGCCGCCGGTGCCCGATCCGTTGTCGACCGGCACCAGTTTCACCACACCCGGCACCGATAACGCAGCGGCTTCGTTGTAGGACTTCACCTGGCCGCCGGCGACGGGCGAGGACGTCAGCGTCGCCACGACCAGTCCGTCGAGTTTGATGTCGGCGCCGAAATCCGCCGATCCGTCGCACTTGGCCGGCGTGTCCTTGCGCGTGAAATCGTGGCCGATCAGCTTGTACTGGTCCGGCGATTTGAGTTTGGGTTCGGCCGGGATCGGCAACTTGGCGGCGGCCGATGCGACTTGGCCGAACGTGACGCTGCGGTTCGAGGCGTCGTGCATGATCACGCCGTTCTCGGCGCGGCATTCGGACGGATCGACTTTCCATTGTTTGGCCGCGGCGGCGATCAACATTTCACGCGCCTGGGCCCCGGTTTTCAGCAAGAGATCGGTATAGGCGATAACGGCATCGGAGTTGCCGGTGCTCTGGCGCTTCTTGGCGGGATTGATGAACGCATCGTCCGCGGTGGCGAGCCGGACTTGCACCGCGTCCCAGTCGGCTTCCAGCTCTTCGCACAGAATTTTCGGCAGGCCGGTATAGACGCCCTGGCCGATCTCGCAGCCCGGCGTGACGATGAACACTTCGTTCTCATCGGTGATCTGGACGTAGGCGTTGAGTACGGTTTCACCGTCGCGCGCAGCCATGCCGCCGGAAGGCGAAAGTGTCACGGCCAAGGTTAGGCCGCCCGCGGCGGTTCCGAGAAAACCGCGCCGGTCAACCGTCGTCGAAACCGGATTGAAATGGTTCATGGGTCTCCTCCATGCGACGGTCCGCGTCGGCGGCGTCAAAATCGCTATGCTTTATGGGATAGTCTTATCACACCGGACCGTGCCAGCCCAAGCGGCGCTCAAGAGACGGCTGAACCGTGAAAACCGTGCGCGAACCGGCGTTTTCTCCCTATGATTTGCGACGATTGGAAAGGGAGGACGCCATGGCGGCTCTGAATCAATACCGCACGTTGGGCGCGAGCGGGCTGCGCGTGTCACCGATTTGCCTGGGAACCATGCTGTTCGGCCCGCGCGGCACCAGCGAGCCCGAGGCCAACCGGCAGCTCGACGCCTATGCCGGCAAGGGCGGCAACTTCGTCGATACCGCGATCATGTACGGCGCCGGTGCGAGTGAAGAGATCGTCGGCCGCGCCCTTAAAGGGCGGCGCGACAAATTCGTGGTCTCGACCAAGTTCAGCTTCATGTTCCGCGAAGGCGACGCCAACTCCGGCGGCAATGCGCGGCGCAACATCGTGCAGTCGATCGAGACCAGCCTTAAACGGCTTCAAACCGACTATATCGATCTTTACTACCTGCACTTTTGGGATGGACGGACCAAAATCGAGGAAACCATGCGCGCCCTCGACGACGCGGTCCGTGCGGGAAAAATTCTCTATCTGGCGTGTTCGAACATTCCGGCTTGGAAGGTGGCCGAAGCCAACACCTTCGCCCGCGCCAACGGCCTAACACCGTTCAGCGCCTATCAGGGACAATATAATTTGGTCGAGCGCACCTGCGAGCGCGACATCATTCCCATGGGCATGGAACACGGCGTGACGCTGGTTCCCTACTCGCCGCTGGCGCAAGGCTTGCTGTCGGGTAAGTATTCGCGTGCCGACGCCGGACCGCCTGCCGACGGACCGGGCGACGGCACCCGCAAATCGATGTTGCAGCGTCTTGGCCACATCAATGAGCGTTCCTTGGCGATCATCGACACCGTTAATGCCGTCGCCAAGGAAAACAAGTGCACGCCGAGCCAAGTCGCGTTGGCGTGGATCCTGACGCGGCCCGGACGGCCGTTGCCGGTGATCGGCGCGCGCACCTTCGAACACTACCAGGACAACATCGGCTGCCTCGACGTCGATCTGAACGAGGACCAGTTGGCGCGGCTCGAGAAGGTCAGCGCCTTCGATCTCGGCTATCCGCACCAACTGCTGTCGAACGCGCGCTTCACCGTCAACATGGGCGATGCCGGTGTGCACATCGAAGGCGGCTGGCGCGAGCGGTCGATGAAGTAGCGTTTAGGGCCGACCGGTTCGCGGCCGCGGCAAGGAAAAGCGGCGGGACGACAATGCCACAAGCGGCCCCAAGCCCGGCACACATGCACGAACTGCGCGGATGAACGCGGCCCGTTAGAAGTGCATGCGCCGATCCCCTGTTTCTTGGGTGCTCCCTTCAGGAGCGGATTGTCGCCCGCCGGGAACAGCAACGCCATGCCCGGCCTCGTGGTTGCCGTGAAAAAGCGATGACGATCCTTAATTCGTTTACGGCAGCAACACCGGCGGCGCGGCTTTGACCGCGCACAGGCGCTGGCGCACCGCCGGACGCGGATCGTGTTCGGCGCCGTGTTCGTAGGCGATCACATGCAGCGTATCCTTGAACGCCGTGAACAGCTCGTCGGGCTTGAGCAGGAAATCAGGATTGCGCGGCCGCCCGAGGTGCTCGTTGCCTTGGCCGAAGGTTTCGATAATCAGCACCCCTTCCGGCGCCAGCGCGTCGACGTAACGGTCGAAATGCGGGCGGTGCAGATAATTGGTGACGATGATGCCGTCGAAGGCGTTGGCCGCGAACGGCCACGATCCGGTTTCAAGATCGACTTTTTGGACGTCGATCATGGGGTCGTCGGCGAGATCGGCCAGACCCGACACATCCACGTCGGCCGCGACGATCTTAAAGCCCAGTATCTTCAAGGCACGCGTGTGCCGCCCGTGGCCCGCGGCAACGTCGAGCACCACCCCTTCGGGCGGGATCATCGCCGCGAAGCGCAGCACCCATGGCGACGGCGGGATTTCGGTGTCGGCGGGACGGTCAAAACTCGGCACGCGATGAACCTTCCTTCAATCGATGCATGGGTCGGGCGCGGGAAGAATGCCCTTTTAACAGGTGCGCGCGCAATCGGGCCTTTTGCATCGCGGCGCTGGGTTGAATCGACTCCCGCGCCGCGGTTGCGATACCATCGCGGCCATTGGGGAACGGCGGATCGGAGACGGCATGAAAAGATTTGTTCACCCCGCGGCGCTGCTGATCGCGGCCGGGTTAACCGCATGTGCGGCGGCGCCGGCGAATAAACCATCCGCGCCCGATGCCGCGGCGATCCATCAGCACGTCATCACGTTCGATGCCGAGATGGATATCCCGTTCGATTTCATGGCGGGCGACAAGGACGCCGGCCGCGAGACGCCGATGCAGATCGACTTGCCGAAGATGGATCGCGGTGGCCTCGACGGCGCGGCCTTCGTGGTGTTCGTGCCGCAGGACAAGCGCACGCCTGACCTTTACGCCAAAGCACGCGAAAGCGCGCAGGTGAAACTGGCGGCGCTTGAAAAAATGTTCGCGGCTTATCCCGAACGTATCGGTTTAGCGCGCAGCGCCGATGAGGCGGAGGCGCTGGTCAAGGCCGGCAAACACTTCGCCATGATCTCGGTCGTCAACGCCTATCCATGTGGCGAGGATATTAGCTGTCTTGCGGACTGGTACGCGCGCGGCTTGCGCATGGTCGCGTTCACCCACGCCGGACATAACCAATTTTCCGATTCCAACCGGCCGCAGGAACGGTTCGGGGACGGTGAAGCCGAACACGGCGGCTTGTCGGCGCTCGGCAAGCAGGCCATCGCCGAGATGAACCGCCTCGGCATCATCGTCGATGTCTCGCAGATCACGACAGACGCGGTCATGCAGGCGGTGAGCCTGTCGAAGACTCCGGTGGTCGCTTCGCACGTCGGTGTACGGACCATCGTCGACACGTCGCGCAATCTGACCGATGCCGAAATGAAAGCGATTGCCGGGAAAGACGGCGTGGTCGGGATCGTGGCGTTCAACAGTTACCTCAAGGCGCCGTCCGCCGAACAAAACGCCGACCTGGCGTCGATCGAAAAGAAATACGGCCTCAAGACCTTCACCGAAGCGCGTTCGAAATTGATGCCCGATCAATTTCCAAAATTTCTCACTGATATGGACGCCTACCGCGCGCGCTGGCCGGGCGCGACCGTGGCCGACATGGTGGATTCCATCGACTACGCGGTGAAGCTGATCGGCATCGATCACGTCGGCATCTCGACCGACATGGAACACAGCGGCGGGGTGGTCGGCTACAAGACTGCCGCCGAAGCCGGCAACCTGACCGCCGAGTTGGTCAAACGCGGCTACAGCGAAGCCGACATCGGCAAGCTGTGGAGCGGCAACTTCTTCCGCGTCTGGCGCGCGGCCGAGGCGGCGGCAAAGAAGTAAACAGGATCGATCTCGGGGATTTGACGCCGCCGGGGTCCGTGACTAAGACAAGCCTCCCGTTCCGGTTTTGGAAAAACACCCGTGTCCGAGAAGCCCAGTTCCGCCCCCACTGAAGCCGAGATCATGGCCTTGGCCGCCGATTTTCCGGCCGCCACCGACGCGGCGTGGCTCAAGCTGGTCGACAAGATTCTGGGCGGCGCGCCGTTCGACAAAAAGCTCGTCAGCCGCACCTACGACGGCCTGACGATCAAGCCGCTCTATACCCGCGCCGACTGGGACGCGAGCGCCGATCCGAACGGATTTCCGGGCGGTGCAACCTTCGTGCGCGGCGGCACGGCCCTGAGTACTTCCCAGGGCGGCTGGGACATCCGCCAGGCCCACAACCATCCCGATCCGGCCACGGCCAACAAACAAATCCTTGAAGACCTCGAAGGCGGCGCGACCTCGATCGTCCTCAAAACCGATCCTGGCGGCCGTAACGGCGTGGCGATCCGCTCGCTTGCCGATTACGAAGCGACACTGAAGGACGTCTACCTCGACCTTGCGCCGGTGGTGCTGGAACCGACCGGGCCCTCGTTGCCATTGTCCGCCGCGTTCATGCACCTATTGAAGCAACGCGGCGTCGCCAACGATCAGGTGCGCGGCAATTTCGGCGCCGATCCGCTGGCAAGCCTTGCACGATCCGGCACCTTGATCGTCGACATGGACACGGTGCTGGCGCGTATGGCCGACACCGCCGCGTATACCGCCAAGACCTATCCCAACGCCCGCGCGCTGATGGCGAAGTCGGTCGTCTATCACTCGGCCGGTGGCGGCGAAGCGCAGGAGTTGGCCTGCGTCATGGCGACCGCGGTCGATTATTTGCGCGCCTGCACCAAAGCCGGAATGTCGGTCGACGACACTTGCGGCCAGATGGCGTTCACATTGGCGGCAGATGCGGACTTGTTCATGACCGTCGCCAAGTTCCGCGCCGCGCGCAAGATGTGGGCGCGCATCGCCGAGGCTTGCGGTGCGGGTGTCGAACATCGCACCGCGCCGTTCGCCGCCCAGACAGCGCCACGCATGATGAGCAAGCGCGATCCATGGGTAAACATCCTGCGCACCACCGTCGCCTGCTTTGGCGCCGGTGTCGGCGGAGCAGACGCAATCACCGTCGCGCCGTTCGATAGCGCGATAGGTTATCCGCGTGAACTGGGCCGGCGCATCGCACGGAACATGCAGATTGTGCTGATGGAAGAGGCCGGCGTGAACAAAGTCGTCGATGCGGCCGGCGGCGCGTGGCTGTTCGAACGCTTGACCGAGGACCTCGCCGCCGAGGCCTGGGCCGGATTCCAGGAGATCGAACGCGCCGGCGGGATCGTCGCCGCGCTCACCTCCCACTTCACGCTCGACGCCGCGAACCCGGCGGCGCGGCGCGAGATGTCCCGCTACGCGGACCTGCTGGGTGCGATCCGGCTGCCGAACGGGGCGCACCGGCGCACCGCCGGCACCGAGGCCCTCACCGACCTGCTGATCCTCCGCCGTCGCGAACCCGACCGCACCCCCCACGACACCACCTGGGAAGCCGTCAC
>JAGREB010000357.1 GCA_020446775.1 Paracoccaceae bacterium | reverse complement strand
CGGGCCGCCCCCACGGGCCGTAGACCGTGAAGAACCGAAGCCCGGTCATGGGAATCTTGAACAGGTGTGCGTACGAATGCGCCAGCGCCTCGTTGGCGCGTTTGGTCGCGGCATACAAACTCACTTGATGTGCCGCGCTATGGTGTTCGGCGTAAGGAAGCGTCTTGTTGGCGCCGTAGACCGAACTGGTCGATGCGAACACGAAATGCTCCACGCCCTCGGCGCGGCAGCCTTCCAGCATGTTGACGAAGCCGACCAGATTGCTCTGCACGTAGGCATCGGGGTTATCGAGGCCGTAGCGAACGCCGGCTTGCGCGGCCAGATGGATTACGCGCTGCGGCTGGAACTCGTCGAACAACGCCATCACCAAGCCCTTGTCGACAATGTCGACACGCATGCCATGGAAAGTGTCGCGCTCGGATAATTTGCTCCAGCGCGCTTCCTTGAGCTTTACATCGTAATAGGTATTGAAATTATCGACGCCCACGACCCGGTGGCCCTGGTCGAGCAGCCGCCGCGTCACCGCCGCGCCAATGAACCCCGCCGCGCCTGTTACCAAAACAGTCATATCGTCCGTTCCTATCGCCGTGCCCCATCGCGTCCCACGGTCATGGCCGAACCGTGCCCGCTTTTCAAGCAAGCCGAAATGACATTCTATGCAGGTCCGTTAAAGATCCCGGCGTTCCACAAGCGCGGTTTTGACATAAACTCGCGGTCATTGTAGGCGACAACGATAGGCAATACCCGGTAGGGGACGCGTTCATGGCCAAGGTCGGTGTCATTGGCGGCGGGGCATGGGGAACGGCGCTGGCGGTTACCGCGGCGCGGGCCGGGCATGACGTGACGCTTTGGGCGCGTGAAGCCGAAGTCGTCGCCGCCGTCAACGACACCCATGTCAATTCGCTGTTTCTGCCCGAGGTCAAACTCGATCCGGCGATCGTCGCGACCGGCGACCTCGCCGTGGTATCGACTTGCGAACTTATACTCCTGGTGCCGCCGGCGCAGCATTTACGCGCGGTCGCGACGGCGATTAAGCCGCACCTGACACCGACCATCCCTTTGATCATCTGCGCAAAGGGCATCGAACTTTCGACCTGCGCGCTGATGACCGATGTGGTTGCTGATGTGTTGCCCGGCGCGCCGCGCTTGGTGCTGTCGGGGCCGACCTTCGCCAAGGACGTGGCGCTCGGGCTGCCAACGGCGGTGACGTTGGCGACCGACCAGATCGAACTGGGCCGCGGCATTGCCGAACGGCTGGCCTCGCCCGGGTTCCGGCCTTACGTCTCCTCCGACCCGGTGGGTGTCGAAGTTGCCGGGGCGGCCAAGAACGTTTTCGCCATCGGCTGCGGCATCGCCGACGGCAAGGGATTCGGCGCCAACGCGCGCGCCGCGCTGCTGACGCGCGGCCTTGCCGAATTGGTGCGGCTTGCGGTCGCCTGCGGCGGCAAGCCGGAAACGCTGATGGGTTTGGCGGGGCTCGGCGACCTGGTGCTGACCGCGACATCGATGCAGTCGCGCAATTATTCCCTGGGCGTGGCGCTCGGGCAGGGCAAAACGCTGGCCGAGGTGCTTGGCGCGCGGCGCAGCGTGACCGAGGGCGTGACCACGGCCGGTGCGCTGGTGGCGCTGGCCGAACGGAAAAAGGTCGAGATGCCGATCGCGGCGGCGATGAATCGTGTTCTCAACCAGAACGCGTCGATCGACGACGAATTAAAACGCCTGCTCGACCGGCCCATTAAGGATGAATGAACCAACGCGTCGTACGCCATGACGTGTATGATGGCGCCGGTTGTCTGAAGGGGAATTTGCGTGGCGAGTGGTCGTTTGTATCCAGTTATTCTGTCGGGCGGATCAGGTTCGCGCCTGTGGCCGCTGTCGCGCGAGGACAATCCCAAGCAGCTGCAAGCCCTCGTCACCGACAAGACGCTGTTGCAGGACACCGCGTTGCGTCTTTCGGGTGGCGCGCCCAAGACCGAAGCGCCGATCATCGTTTGCAATGAAGTCCAGCGGTTCATCGTCGCCGAGCAGCTGCGCCAGGTCGAAATCGAACCGAAAGCAGTTGTGATCGAGCCCATGGGCCGTAATACCGCACCGGCAGTGGCGGTGGCGGCGCTTGTGCTCAAGGACGAACCCGACGCGCTGATGCTGGTGATGCCGTCCGATCACCTGATCCGCCGGCCCGATGCGTTCCGCGTCGCCGTGGAAAGCGCTTTGCCGGCGGCGCGCGCCGGCCGCTTCGTCACCTTCGGCATAACGCCCACAGGGCCGTCGACGGCGTATGGATACATCAAGCGCGGTTCCGCGCTTCAGGGCAGCGATGGTTTCGCGGTCGAGCGATTTGTAGAGAAGCCCGACGCCAAAACCGCCGCGTCTTACGTCGCGAGCGGCGATTACTTCTGGAACGCGGGAATCTTTTTGTTCTCGGCGCGCGCCTATCTCGATGAGTTGGCGAAGCATGAACCGGCGATTGGTCCGGCGTGTGCGGCGGCGCTTGAAACCGGCAAGACGGACTTGTTCTTTTTCCGGCTCGACGCGGATGCCTTTGCCAAATCCCCCAGCCAGTCGATCGATTACGGCGTCATGGAACGCACCGACAAAGCCGCCGTCGTTCCGGTCGACATGGGCTGGTCCGATGTCGGCTCATGGTCGGCGCTGCATGCCGAAAACGCCCAGGACGAGGACGGCAACACGTTATTGGGTGATGTCGTCGCCATCGGCGCGGAAAGCAGTTATGTGCGCAGTGAAAAGCAGCTGACGACGGTGTTGGGCGTCAAGAATCTCGCCGTCGTGGTGACGCCCGATGCCGTGCTGGTGGCCGACAAGTCGCGCGATCAGGACGTCAAGGCCATCGTCGATAAACTAAAAAAAGCGCAACGCACCGAGGCGACCCAAGCCGCAATTACCTACCGCCCGTGGGGCTGGTTCCAGACCATCGACGAAGGACACCGCTTCAAGGTCAAGCGCATCGTCGTCAAGCCAGGCGCGAAACTCTCGTTGCAAAAACACTGGCACCGGTCGGAACACTGGGTAGTCGTCACCGGTACCGCCATCGTCACGCGTGATAAGGATGATTTCCTTCTGCGCGAAAACGAGTCGACCTTCATTCCCGCAGGCACCGTCCACCGCCTCGCCAATCCGGGGCACGTCGACTTGCATATGATCGAGGTTCAGTCGGGCGAATACGTCGGCGAGGATGACATTGTCAGGTTGGTGGACGACTACGGCCGCAGCGGCGGTGAAGGTGCCGGCGGTGGTCGCGCGCGCACGCCATCCCGCAAGGCCAAAGCCAAAGGCAAGGCCGCCGCGAAGAAGGCGCCGAAGTCCAGCAAGACCCGCCGTAAAGCCGGCGCGGTTCCGGCAAAGCGCAGATCGGCGCGCCGCGGGACCCGGCGGCAAAGGTAACCCCCCAAGAATCGCGATTGGATGCGGCGCTCGGGCGATGACGCGCGTGTTTTGCCGCGATAGGTTGGCGCGACCGTCATCCCTTCCACCAGGAGCGCGCCATGCTTGTCACCATCATTGCCTTCGATAAACCCGATAGCGTCGAGCTGCGCATGAAGACGCGGCCCGCGCATATCGAATGGATCGAAAAAGAGAATCTCAAATCGGTCTTCATCGGCCCCCTCCTTTCCGACGACGGCCAGACCCCGATCGGTTCACTGTTCGTGTTCGACGCGCCCAGCCTCGCCGACGCCAGGGCGCTCGCGAGCCGGGACCCCTATGCTCAGGCCGGTTTGTTCGAACGGACCATCATTCAGCCGGCCCGGCAGGTATATCCAAAATAAGGTGCGGCCCTAATAATCAAGTCAAAATGAAATGAATATAACTGTTTATAATATCTTCGTTTACCCGATCAAGGGTTTGAGCGGGCAACATTTGGAGCGTGCGACGCTCGCCCGCGGACACGGCGTGCCGGGGGACCGCCGATTCGCCCTTCGCCACGCGCAAAGCACTTTCGATCCCGGCGCACCCGCGTGGCAGCGCAAGAGCGCGTTCCTGATGTTGGCGCATACCGAGGCGCTCGCGGCGCTCGAAACCACCTACGACGCGGTAAGCGGCGAACTCAG
>JAGREB010000031.1 GCA_020446775.1 Paracoccaceae bacterium | reverse complement strand
CGTCTGAACTCAGTCACTCCGCGTCCGGCACCAAGAGCGCGTGCAACGCGTGAAGACTGATTTGGTGCGCTGCCGCCTGCCGGTGTTGGACAGTCCAACTCATATCGTCCCGGTCATGGTCGGTGATGCGCGGCGCGTTCGCGCAATCACCGACGAGTTGGTCGAGCGGCATGCCATATATGTCCAGCCGATCAATGCCCCGACGGTGCCGGCGGGAACCGAACGCATTCGCATTACGCCCGGTCCGCTGCATAGCGACGCCATGATCGAGCATCTCGCCGATTCTCTTGCCCAAACATTCTCTCGGCATGAGGTGCTGCCATGAGTGCGGTACGTTTCGTTCTTGGCACCCGCGGCAGCCGCTTGGCGCTGATCCAAACCGAATTGGCACGCGACGCCCTGACGCGCGCTCTGGGGCAAAGTCGGGAATCCGTCGGAATTGAAGTCTTCGAAACACGTGGCGACTTGAATCGCGACTGCTCCATCGAACAGGCTGGTGGGCGCGGCGTATTCACCGACGAATTGGATGCCGCAGTCCTCGAAGGGCGAATCGACGCCGCTGTTCATTCGGTCAAGGATCTGCCGGTTACCCTGTCATCGGGACTGCGTCTGGCCGCTACTCTGCGCCGTGAAGATCCGCGCGAAGCGTTTGTCTCGTCTAAATACGCATCGCTTGCCGAGGTTCCGGCGAACGGTATCTTCGGAACGGCATCCGTCCGGCGTGCCGCTTTGTTGCGGGCCATCAAGCCGGGCGCGGACTTCAAACTCTTACGCGGCAATGTCGATGAACGCGTCGCCGCGCTTGCGAACGGTATTTATGACGGCACGATTTTGGCTATCGCCGGTTTAAAACGGCTGGGGCTTGAGCGGCATATCAGTGAAACGCTGCCACCCGACATATTGATGCCCGATCCGGGGCAAGGGGCCATCGGCATCGTGACACGTGCCGGCCACGCGAAATTGCGGCCCATATTGGCCCGCATCAATCATCGGTCGACATTGGCGGAAATCACCGCCGAACGAACTGCACTGGCCATAGCCGGCGGCCATACCATCGTTGGGGCTCTCGCGCACGTATCCGAGCAACAATTGACGCTCGATACCATCGCGGCGAGCGCGGAAGGTACCATCGAGCGTCGTATCTCGATTTCCGGTCACATGCGCGAAGCGGCAGCCATTGGCAGACGCGCGGGTTTAGCGTTGATCGCCGAAACTGCCGAAGCGAAGTCGGCATGATCCTCAACGTTCGCCCGGCGTTCTATCGTGACGCCACACATCGCGCCTGGGGCCACTTAGGTTTGCCAATCGTCGATGCGCCGCTACTTGTGCCGCAAAAAATCCCGAGTGCCGTTCCGGCCGCGATTCAATTCGACGCCATTGTGTTCACGAGCCAATTGGCCGTGGATGCGTTCGACGCAACTGACGCTTGGCGCGAGAAGCGCGTCTTCGCGGTCGGGGCTGCTACCGCACTGGCGGCGACGAATGCAGGTTACCGCGAAGTCGTTTGCACCGGTCAAGATGCCGCCGATCTTACCGCGACCTTGGCCGCGGATCGTTCCTTGCGTGTAATTTATCCGTCGGCGGTCGAAGTGGCCGCGGATTTGGCGCGCGCGTTTCCCGATCGCGTGACTCGCGTGCCGGTTTACCGGACCGATATTTCACCTGAGTTACCTAGCGCCGTGGTTCAAGAGCTGCGGGCTGCGTCTTACGTGTTCGTTCCGCTGCTCAGCCGCCGCTCCGCCCGTGCTGCGCAGCTTGCGTTCACGAATGCAGGTTTATCGCGCGCCACTGTCAACGCTACCTCGGTTGCGATCAGTTTGGCGGCGCTCGATATGTCGGATCGCGCGCCGTGGCGTGCGCAGACCGTGGCTGCCGAGCCGACTGTCGCGGGCGTGGCCGAAGAAATCGCGCGTCATGCTGGTTCTTTGATGGCCGGTTCTTTGATGAAAGCCGCCTAACCATGAAAATGCTATTGAATACAGGTGGTTACCCCGCCATCCGGCCGCGCCGTTTGCGCGCGGCGGCATGGCGGCGCGATATGGTCGCCGAAACGGTCCTGACACCATCCAATTTGATCCAACCGCTGTTCGTCATCGAGGGTACGGCGCAGCGAGAGGCCGTCGACAGTTTGCCCGGAGTCGAACGTCTGTCGATCGATTTCATCATCGACGCAGCGCGCGCTGCCCAAGCGGCCGGCATTCCCGCCATTGCACTGTTTCCTGCCGTCGATGGTTCGCTGAAGGACGCGAACGGCAGCGAAGCGCTCAACCCCGACAATCTGATTTGCCGGGCGGTGCGCGCGCTCAAGTCCGCGGTACCGGACATCGGTGTAATCTGCGATGTAGCGCTCGATCCGTATACCGATCACGGACACGACGGCGTATTGGTCGGCGGAAAGATTCACAACGATAACACGGTCGATATATTGCGCCGTCAGGCTCTGGTCTTGGCCGAAGCCGGGTGTGACGTCGTCGCACCATCCGACATGATGGACGGTCGTGTCGGTGAAATTCGCGCCACACTCGAAGCATCGGGTTTCGCAGATACGATGATCCTGTCGTATGCCGTTAAATACGCTTCGGCTTTTTACGGGCCGTTCCGCGATGCTGTCGGGTCACGTAAGAATCTTGGTGCGCACGGGCCGCGCGACAAAAAAACCTATCAAATGGATTTCCGTAATCGCCGTGAAGCGGCGCGCGAAGCGGCGCTCGATATCGCCGAGGGCGCGGACGCGGTGATGGTCAAGCCCGCGGGTACGTCGCTTGATGTCATCTCCGACCTTCATCGCTCGGTCGATGTGCCGGTGATTGCTTATCAAGTCAGCGGCGAGTACGCGATGATCAAAGCCGCCGCCGAACGTGGGATGATCGATGGTCACGCCGCGCTTTTGGAATCGCTTACGGTGATCAAGCGCGCCGGTGCGGCGGCGATCTTTACCTATGCCGCGACAGACATCGCCCGCGCGTTGCAGGCCTATAGCCGCGGCGCGCGCGTATGATTCCGCTCATGATCTCGCCCCGCGCGGCACCGATTTTCGTGATCGGCGAGGGGCAAGGCGCATTGCAGCGTCTTAGGCTCGTCGACGAATATGACGCGCCGGATGTTTTCGTCTTTGCGCCGTCGCCATGTGCAGAGTTGACACAAATCGCAGGCTCTAGATTGTGCGCGCACTGGCCGCATCGAAACGATTTCGCGGACCGAAAGCCGCGCCTCGTCTTTGTCGCCGACACAACGGATGACGCGGCCAAAGCGTTCAGCGTCCTCGCACGCGATGCCGGCGCGCTGGTCAACGTTCACGACCGGACCCCACTGTGCGATTTCCACGTGCCTGCGCGCTTACGCCGAGGAGTGTTGCAAATCGCCGTTGCCACCGATGGTAAAGTCCCTGCATTGTCGCGCATGATTCGCGACCGGATCGCGGCGCTGATCGGTCCACAATGGGGCGATCATGCCAAGACGTTAGGCGAAACCCGCGCCCGTCTCCTGGCTCAAGGTGTTCGTGGTGGCGATTTGTCGCGCCAAGTGGCCGATGTTGTCCGAAACGAAGGCTGGTTGAGCTGAAATTACATACCCGCCCACCGTCGCATATTTCTTCGGCGACGAAGGCTTGGCGGCCAGCGCACAGAATGCTTAAGTGCGCTATGCATTGGGCATCTTCTCGAAAATTAGGCGCAGTTCTTATCGCTTTAGGCTTGGGCGTTTCAGGCGCGGCGCTCGGTGTTGATTCGAACACAGTCAGAATCGCCCGCAGCGCCATGCCACCGTCGCTTGGCGTGCCGTTTACCGCCGCCGGGCAGCCGTCGAGTGAAATCTGGATTGCGATCTTCGATACGTTGACGCGGATCGATCCAAACGGGGCGGTTCAACCGGCCCTCGCGCTCTCGTGGGAAAATGTGTCGCCCACCGTTTGGCGGTTCGAACTGCGTCCGAACGTGACGTTTCACAACGGTGCGCCGTTCAATGCCGATACGGTGATTGCGACGTTCGAAATTCTCAAGGGCCCGGAAGGCCGGAAATATTACGTCGCCAGCGAAGGCGAAAATATCGAACGGATCGCGAAGATCGACGATCTGACGATTGAGTTCGTGACCCGCAAGCCTGATCCGCTGCTGCCGAGGCGCCTGAACATCATCTACATGGTCGAACCCGGAGCCTGGAACGAGCGCGGACCGGACGGCTTTGCGCAAGCTCCGGTCGGCACCGGGCCGTTTGCCGTGACCGATTGGGGACAGGCGAGCGGTACCGCGCGGTTTTCCGCCCATCACGGCGGTTGGCGCGCGCCCAAGGTGGACGCGATCGAGGTTTACACTGTTCTTGAGCCCGTCCGGCGCGTTCAAGCGTTGCTGTCCGGTCAAGTGGATATCGCGACGCGTTTGGGGCCGGACGAATTATTGCAGCTGCCGCCCGACGGATTGACGGTCGTTTCGCTGCAAAAACCGCAAGTGATGAGCTTGACGTTTCGCACTGAGAACAATGCCAATCGCGCTATCGTGGACCCGCGTGTGCGGCGCGCCATGTCGCTCGCGGTCGACCGGCAATCGATTGTCGATTCTGTTTTCGGCGGGCGCGCGTCGGCGGCGTCGCAGGGTGTTTCTCCGGTGACGATCGGGTACGCAGCTGACCTCGAACCGCTGACCTACGATCCCGCCGCGGCAAAACAGATGCTGGCCGACGCCGGTTATCCGAACGGATTTCCGCTCAAGATCAACGTCTTTATCGGCCAGGTCGCGTCCGATGAATTGATCTATCAGCAGGTCGCGCAAAATCTCCGTGAGGTCGGGATCGACGTCGAATTGCGCACTTTCAGTTACGCGCAGTGGCTGCAAGCCTATCTCTCGGGACAGTGGGGCGATATCGACGCGTTCAGTTTTGTCTGGGATGCCGGGTCCACATACGACGCAAGCCGGCCGTTGGAACTGACGTCATGCGCAAAGGTCAACGCGTTCTTCTGCGATCGATCGTTGATGCCGCTGATCGAGGCGACGCAAACCGACATGAGTCCCGACACGCGGATCGAGAGTCTCAAGGCCTGGGGCAGGGCAACCCGCGAACAGATGCCGGCGATCTGGATTATTAATTTGACCGATGCCTACGCTGCGCAGCCGCGTGTGGCGGGATTGGAAGTCTGGGCTGTCGGCCTTCAATACGAGAAGCTTTCGATCAATCCAAAGTCGCCTTGATTTCCGCCAATATTTCGAGCGTGTGCTCGCCCAGCCCGGGCGGAGCGCGCCCGGTCGGCGCGCGTTGACCTTCGATGACCAACGGATTGACCAGGATTTTCGTGGCATTCCCTCCGGGTAGCGTGACGTCCCTGGATAAATCGAGGTGTGCGACCTGAGGATCGGCGATGGCTTGGGATATCGAATTGACCGGTTCGCACGGGACGTTTGCCGCGCGGAACTTTGATACCCAAACCGCGACGTCGGCTTTTTCGAATTCCACCTGCAGAAGTTCTGCCAGAGCATCCTGATTCCGCGCGCGCAGTGCCGTCGTCGTGAAGCGGTCGTCGTCGGCGAGGTCCGGACGGTTCAGAACGGCGCATACCGATTGCCAAAGTTTGTCGTTGCCGGCGGCGACGACGAAAAATCCGTCGGCGGCCTTGAATGCCCGGTAGGGAGCGTTGCGCGGGTGCGCCGAACCATGGCGCAGCGGGTCACGCCCCGTTCCATAATATTCGCTGGTCTGAAACGTCGCGAGCCCGAGACTCGCGCCGAGCATGCTGAGGTCGACATGGCCGCCCGGTCCTCCCATGGCGACGCGGCGCAACATCGAGGCAATGGCGAATGCCGCGTACAAGGCGGTGCCGATGTCCGACACCGGCACGCCGGCTTTCAGCGGCGGTCCATTGCGTTCGCCTGTGACGCTCATGATGCCCGACACCGCCTGAACGCTGACGTCGAACCCGCCGTCGCCGCGCCGTGGGCCGGTCTGGCCAAACGCCGAGATCGAGCAGTAAATCAGATCTGAGCGATCGCGGGAGACGTCGCGGTAGCCAAGGCCGAGCCGCTCCATGGCGCCCGGGCGGTTGTTTTCCACAACAACCTGCGCCGCCGCGATCAGGGATTTTGCCGCCGCCACTCCATCGGATGTCTTGAGGTCCAGGACAATGGATCGCTTGTTTCGGTTCAAGGCGGCGAAGTTTTCGCCGTAGCCTCCTGTGTGCGGCGGCCATGCGCGCAGTGAGTCGCCTTTTGGCGGCTCGACCTTGATGACATCCGCGCCCATGTCGGCGAGCAGTTGCGTGCAAAACGGTCCGGCCGCGATCTGGCAAAATTCGATCACGCGCACGCCTCGAAGAGCGCAAATTTGATCCCCATCGGCTGGATCGTTCATGGCGGTATTCCTAATTGGATGTGGTATGCGAACAAATCGCGCGCTGGTTTTCCGGGGCGATCGGGTCAAACCGGCTTGGCGAAAATTCGCGCTTTTTCTTTAAGTGTTGCGATGACTTCGGCAACGGCCGGTATGGCTAGACTTTCTTCGCGATAGACAAGTCCCGCACGGACATGATCTCCGGGTGTTTGACTTGCCAACAACGCCAATTTTTTCGCGCCGACATCGGGATCGGCGAGCGAGCGCGGTATGATCGCGAGCAGATTGAGTTGCATGACGGATTGCTTCAGCAGGGCATACGAATTTGTTGTCACGACGAACGCCGGCGCCGGGAGGCCATTGCGTTCGAAATAGCCTTCTAGCTCGCGCTTCAAACCTTTGCTGTCGAATGTCGCCCAGCGTTCGCCAGCCAAATCCTGGACCTCGACTTTCTTCTTGCGCGCCAAAGGATGGTCGATACGCCCGTAAATGCCCGACCGGGATTCAAAAAGTGTGTCGATCGTTAGCTCGGTTTCCTCACTCAACGGCACCAACAGGCCGAAGAACAAATCCACCTCGGCCGATTGAATTTTTTCGATCGCTTGTCCAAACGTTCCCGTGAGGACGGTCCACTGTATGTCGGGATTCGATTTGGATATCTCGAAAATCAAATCCGGCATCAGGTAATGGGCGAAGTTGACCGTAACGCCAATCCTGACGTGGCCGCCCCGCGTGGCGCGCGCGGTTTCGAGGTCTTCGCGCGCCCGGTTTGCCTGGTTCAGGATGGCCCGCGCCCGCGGAATCAGTTGGACCCCATGCACGGTCGGTTCGACCCCTCTGGCCGTGCGCTTCAACAGTGAGACCCCGACGGTAGTCTCGAGGTTCTTGATGCTGCGGCTCAAGCCGGATTGGCTGATGTGAAGCGTTTCGGCGGCCCGGCCGATGTTTCCGTGTTCGACCGCAGCCAAAAAATGTTTCAGTTGTTGAAATTCCATCGGCGTCCATCGACATTGACATGATGTTTCCTCATATTAATGCCATTCTTAATAGCAAAACGGTATGATAATTCGCTGACCGCGCGGACCCGAAGCGGCGGATCGGGTGGGGCCAAGGGCGTAGGAAACTGATCGTGACCGTAGGCCGGGCCGAATATTCGGCGTGCATTCCGGGGTGATTTCGCCGTTAATCCTTTGAATTTCTTGTATTTGTAGAGTTTTCCCGCCAAGATCGGGTGGCATTCGGGAGAGCAGCGGGCGGTAAAATGCCGATGCCCAGGTTATTCTAACGGCGAGGGAAAACCGCCAAACGGCGATCGTGGCCCGGGTCGCGGCGGTCCAGGACAGCGTTCAATAGATGGAATTGCCCAGGCTCCAATTGGGTCGTCTTGGACTAAACACCAGCAATTCTTAAGAAATTTGGGTCAAATAAGGTCGCTTGGGGTAGTGGTTCCAAATCGGGTCATGACGTTTCTGTTCTGCATGCGCCATTCGGCACCTTGTTCGCGCTCGCCGCGCGCGCGTGGCTGTGTGCCCTATTGCGGAGCGTATGGAGCCGAGACACGGAACGAGGCGCGGCACGAGGCGCGGTTGAGTCCATGAGCACGTCCGCCACCGCCGCCTTGGATCAAAGCGAGATCGAGCGTCAGCGCGACTCGCTGCACATCCTGCCGCTCAGCACGATGCCCGTCGAGCATCCGTTTCTGAAGCGATCGCTGATGATCAAGAACGCGCGTCTCGATAGCGTGATCGAGATGTTCAAGGATGTCGGCGGCGCCGGTAGCGGTCAGCGCGATGTCGATGCCGTTGCCAAGGATTTTTACAAAGGCAAGATCAACCATCCCGACATTATCCTGCTCAACAAACTCGCGACGCTCAACAGTTACGACGTATACAGCCTTCGCATCCTGTTGCGTGCGAACGACATCAAGGTCGAGGAGCAGGAAGCCTTGCGGCTTTCTCCCGAGAAGACCAAAGCCTTGTCGAGCTATATGAAATCGTTCACGCGTCCGTTGTTGATGGAAGTGTACGGTTCGGAAGGCAATATCGAATCATTCGAGGACGTTGTCCGGCTGTTCCGCGATCCCGATGTCAAGAAGGCGCGGGAAAAGCTGAATTTGATGGCCAGCAAGCTTGGTCTGGAAATCACCGCCATTCCGAAATTCCTCGAAGACTACGCCGACATTTTCCTGTCGCTCTCGTATTACCGGGATTGCCTCGATGGGATTCAGCCGGTGCTCGAAGACTTCTTGGCCGACGTCAAGGAGTTGAAGAAAAACTTCCAGCTGAAGAACAACCCGATGTTCATGAACACGTCGGCCCAGTTGCAAACGGTATTCATGAATTTGACGGCCTCTATCGTCGGGCGATTCGAAAACTTCGACCGCACGACAAAAGACATGTGGCAAAACATTTCCGCCGACCGTTTCAGGCGGGTCGAGGCGATGATCATCGCTTACCACACGACGATCGGCGGAATCTTGTGCGCGCTGTCGGTGAAAATGGACGCCTGGCGCAATCTGTTTCCCCGCCGGAATGTGGGAAGCCCGCCCAAAAAGGCCGAGTTTATCATGTCCGAAATGCGTCACGGCCTCGAAAAGATGGCGCAAATCGAAAAAGCGGCGCCCAAGCCGGGGATGATTTAGAGGGGCGCGCGGTCGATGACGAACGGCGACGTTGCGCATGGACCCGACACGGCGAGCGGCGAAGCCGATCAGCAACCGCAGACCACGCATTTCAATTTTGTGGCAAAGGTCTTCCGGGCGCCTGGCGCCCGGTTCTATAAGCCCGAAAATTTTGACGAACCGGTGTTCGTCGTGGACCTCGGCGACATGCGCGGCGAAGTGCGCTTGGCGCACCTTCGCAAACAATTCGCGATCGAGCCGGGCGGTCACGATGACGTCCTGATGGATACCGCCGTCAAGGCGCTGAATTACGTCGAGGACATTCGTCCTGGCGACCGCATACCCAACGAAATCATCGACGGTTCGGCGTCGTGGTCTGTGTCCGCGCGCCACAAGGTTCTCGCCAAGATTCGCCTCGAAGGACAGCTGATTGCCTGGATTTCGGGCAAAGACTTCGGATCGATGACCGCCGAGCAATTCGAACAATTTCTCGCGGCAAAGGAAAACAAGGCGGCGTTGCGCAATGCTTTCAACAAGGCAGCCGTCGAATTAGGCAGCGCGACCGGTGACCATACCGCTGTGTTGCTACGGATCGAATTGCTGGCGCGTGAACTCTGCTTCATCGAGGCGCTGCGTGAAGCTTTCAGCGTCGTTCCTTCGATTGCTGTCAGGTTGAAACAAATCGCCGATAATTTCGGCGGCGATATACGCATGATGGACACGATCACGCGAGTTCGCGGACTCATGCGCAAGGGCATCCAGGAGTATTCGGGAATATTCGCCGCAGTCGATCACCAAAGCGACGAGATCATCGTCGCGATGCGGGAAATCGACGGGCAAATCTCGATGATTCGCGAGCGCCGGGATGGTTTGCGATTTCTGCAGATCAAGTGGAATCCCTTGGTCGAGGCATGGAAGGACGTCGATCTGGGGCAGGGAAACCGCGTGTCCGACCTACTGGGCCGCACGTACCGGTTTCTCGCGACGCGTTTCGATACCTCTAAAAGCTTGATGAAGGCCCGGAGAGAGGCGGAAGACGCGCAGCGCCAAGCGCAGGAAAAAGCCGAGCCGCGTACACAGCGCTCTTAGGTTGCGATCTCCGCCGCAACATGCAATCCGCGCGTTGTGCGCGACATTGCTTCACAGTCAAAACTCTCATGGAATTACGGCTTTCCAGTTGCCCTCGGGGGCGGGTATTGTCGGGGCGGAAACGCGTTGGGGGCGCAATTTTCGGCCATGCAAGCTTGGCTCATCGTTACTTTGGTCTTGTTTTCATGGTTGGCCGGAAATGCGAGCGCTGCCCCGCTTCCTGTCAGGACACCGCAAATTACTGCCGCCGAAAAGGCTTTCGCCGCGCGTCGCGGCGACCTTTTATTTTTGATCCGCCAACTGGAACGCTCGTCCGGCGGCGGAACGGGCGCACCGCTCACTGTAGGTCCCGGCCATGCTTTGCCGGCCGGCGACAGGTTCGCCGCCGGCGTTTCGCCGGCGGACCGTCTCTGGGCGCTTGCCGTGGGTACGGCGGCCCAAATGGCGACGGTCTCGTTTGCGGCCGTTGAAACCCCGGCGGTCTTGATTGCGACAACTCTTGGCGCGACGTATACGATCTCTGTGAATGGCGAATACGCTTTGACCGGCCGCGATCCCGATCGCGTGATCGCGGCGCTGGTTTCCATGCTTTCCGGGCGCGCATCGATGTCGGGCTCCGGTTTCCGAGATGGCGTTTGGAATACGATGCCAAATGCGGCGCGGTTTGCCGACCTGTTCTGATCTGCGAGCCAAAACCTTAGGTGCGAGTTGGATTTATCGATGGTTCATCAAAGAATTCTTGCTCTCGGCTTTTCGGCAGTGGTGTCGATGCTTGCCACGGCCGGATTTGCCCAGGACAAGCCGCTGCTGCCCTTTTCGGCGGCGAGTACTCACTTGGGTGTGTCGTCTTGCGGCGGGTCCAGCTGTCACGGTGCGCTCGAACCGTGGGATGGGTCGACGGTGCTCCAGAATGAATTTATCACGTGGCAAGAAAAAGACCCGCACGCCAAAGCTTACAAGACGCTCCAGTCGGAGGAGTCGAAACGCATCGCCCGGAATCTGGGTTTGCCGAATGCCTACGAAGCGGACATGTGTCTCGATTGCCATGCCGACAATGTCCCGACGGAACGGCGTGCAAAAGGGTTCGAGATCGCGGACGGGGTTGGTTGTGAATCATGCCACGGCGGCGGCGAGCGGTGGCTCGGGATTCACGTGTCGGGACGCGCCGATCATGCCGAGAACCTGAATGCCGGATTATTTCCGACCGAGAATGCCGAAGCGCGCGCGCGGCTTTGCCTGTCGTGTCATTTCGGGGACAAGGACCGCGTGATTACCCACCGCATCATGGGGGCCGGACATCCGCGTCTTGCGTTCGAACTCGATACGTACACCATGACCCAGCCGGCCCATTTCGCGCTCGATGCCGATTACGTTCGGCGCAAAGGCGAAATGGATCACGTCAAGGTGTGGGCGATCGGCCAGGCGGTGGCGACGGAATCATTGCTCGATGCAATGCTGGATCCCGCCCGGAATAGCGACGGCATATTTCCCGAGTTCGTTTTCTACGATTGCCATGCCTGCCATCATCCGATGTCCAACGTACGGTGGGAGCCGCGCGAAACGCACGGTATCGGCCCCGGAATCCCGCGTCTCAACGATGCAAACCTGATTATGATGGCCGCGCTGCTGGACCAGGTCGATGCCTCGCTCGCGGCTCAAGTCCGCGACCGGACGCGCCAGTTGCACCAGGCCAGCCTGAAAGGGCACGATGCGACTTTGGAAGCGGCCAAAACGCTGCGGGGTTTGATCGAGCCTTTGATTGCCAGGCTCAATGCATGGTCTCCGTCGCGGCAAGACCTGCGCGCCATGCTCAGCGCCGTGATTGCGCGCGGACTTAAGGGAGATTACGTCGATTATTCCGCCGCCGAGCAAGCAACCATGGCCATGTCGGCGATTCTCGATGCCATGGCGCGCGCAGGCGCAATGTCGGAGCAACAACATTTGGATATGGTCAAGGTTCTCGACGGCGCTTACGCGGCAATTCTCAAGGACGAAGAATACAATCCGCGCCAGTTCCTCGCCGTCTTGCAGGATATCGAGGCGGCCGTTCCCCGCTCGTAAGTCCGCCTGAGTTTGAAAACGGTGCGGCGCTTGCCCTAGGCCGCATCGGATTTCGGGGCCGCGCGCAGTTCTTCTTCGGCGTCAATCAGCGATTGGATTTCTTCGATCGAAAGGACGTTATCGATCGACTTGTCGAGCGTCAGCATGCGCTGCAGGATCAATTTCCGATAGGTCTCGGTGTTCCACTTGTCGGCTTCTAGGTCGGTCTGACGAATAACTTCATACGCCGTGAAGAGCAGCGGAACGTAATCGTCCTCGAATCCCACATCGTGCCAGATTTTCGAGAATGCCGCGCTCGAGGTTTCCTTGGCTGCCTTGCGGATTTCCGTTATCGGTCGTTGCGCGACCTTGGCAAGGCCATGTTCGAAGAGTTGGACGTTGCCCGCGCAAAGCGCCCGCGCGAGGAACGACGCGGTGAGAAAGCCTTGGTCCATGAGGGACGAGACAAGCGCTTCCAATCCCGCTTCGTCCAACCCGAACCCGAGGCCAACTCCGGCCCGTTCCCGGGCTTCGGTGGCGATGGCGTGCGCTGCCTCACTCGGCATGCCATGGCGCTTGACTAGCCGTTGGCGCAAGGCCGAACTAACGACCGTCAACAGCCGCGCCATCACTTTGCCGGGCACCGCCGACCGGTCGATCATCGCGGCTTGAATTGAATCCGCCTTGGGGAACCGGTCGAGCGCGGTGTCGTAGCCGTTGAGTGAAATTACCGCGCCGGCATTTCCGACCACCGACGCCACGACTTGTTCGTTGCCGTTTTCAATCAGAATGTCGCTCAAACCTTCCGAAATCGAATTGCGGCGCGAGATCGACATCATCTTGGCCATCGAGCTCGATGCACGCACGACCTCGATCAAGTCTTCATCGCTGAGGGCCGCCGTGACTTCGAGAAATGGACTAGCGACCAAATCGGTGTCTTTGGCGATCGTCAATGCCATGTCACGCGGCAACGTGGCGCGATGACGCAGCGCTTTGGCTGCGGCCACGCGCACTTGTTCGACCGCGCTCGCGATCAGGACGCGTACGACTTTTTCGATCTTTTCGTAGTCTTCAGAACCGGGCGCAACTTTGTCGAACGCAGCACACAGCGCGTTCGCAACCTTCATTTGCGTGTCTGTATCTACATCTTTCCCGGGTTCTGGCGTCAATTTAGCTCACCTATTCGTTGTATCGCGCCGAACGGTGACGAGCATCACGATGGCACTTTCACAACATAAAGGAAAAGTTCGGACCCGCGACCTGATAGCTTTGACAGGGGAACATCTATCGTTTCGATAGAAAACTTTAAATTGCCCAGCCGGCGGCTGCAAGAGATAGAAATGGACCGGTCATTCAACCGTAAGAAATTTATTATTTTAATATAAACAATAAGTTAGCCGCTTCCGGCGTGGCCGTGGCTACCGCGTGCGGGAAGACACGTCGGCCTGTCCAGTTGGCGTGGACATATAGGGGGCCTGTGGAAATTCGGGCAATTGCTCCGGCGGCGTCCCGGGCAGGAAATCATCCATGGGCACGTGGTCGGCCGCGAACCAGGGTTTTCCCCGGTAAAGGTACATCTTCTGTTGCTCAGCCAAGGTAAAGGGCCGCGAGCCGAGACGGCCCATGACGGCGATTTGATGTCCGGTCTCGTCAACCGCGCGGTCGCGGTCGAGACCTTTCGAGAGTGACAACGCGGGCCAGTCGGTGTGCTTCCAAGCGATGAGCTCAGGTTTGGGATCGGGGCTGAACCCGTAAAATCCGGGCTGGCTTTCCGGCGACGTCAGTTGAAGCACCTTCAATCCGTTCACGCCGTCGGCGACATAGGCGAACAGCGACGCGTTCGTGCTGCCCACGATCACGTCGCGCGCGTCGGAAATCCGGCCATCGGCCGTGAACATCTGGTAGACGAACGGTTTCTCGGGTTTCTCGACATCGACGATGGCAAGGCCTTCGCGTCCTGCCGCGACATAGGCGAACGTGCGTGCGACATAAACCCGATGCGCATCGGCCAAGGCAATGTCCGCACCTTCGATTCGGTGCGGAGACGTGGGATCGGTCACATCGACGACGTGCAACCCGCTGCCATCGACGACGAATAGATAACGGAACTGCAATGCCGTCGCGCGCGCGCCGGGGAAGGGGATTTCTGCCACGACCTTGGGTGTTAGCGGGTCGTCCATGTCGAGCACGACGACGCCGCGGTCGGTGGAAATATAGAAGATATGCCCCGCAATCGTGATATGGCGCGCACCGGTCAAAACGCCCCTCTGGTTCCAGGTCATTGCGCGCTCGATGAAGTTGTTGCGCGGTTCGCCGTCGGTGAACGTGTTGATGTCGACCGCAATCAGCCCCTCTTCGGCGTCGGTGATAAACGCATACCCGTAAATCGGATGGATCGGCTGTTCCTGATTGGTCTCGGTCATCAGCTTGCGCGTCGCTTCGTCCTTGTACATGCGCCAGGGCGATATCGGCTGCGTGCTGGCCAGCGCCATGCAAGTTGCGTTCTTGGTGTCGAGATGCGCGTCGTGACCCAATGGACTGAACGGTGCGGTGATAATTCTTTGCGAAACGCCCTTGTTGGCGATCGAGGCGATGTCATAAACCCGGAAACCCGACGTTCCCTCGGCCACGTACAAGTACTCGCCGCGCATTTGGATGCAGTGCGCGTCGCCGCCCGTATGGCTATGGCTATCTTTCAATTCGCGGCCACGGTCTTGATGTTGGCGGTACCAATCCGGGTACGCATACCGTTGGAGGTAGCTGCCGATGACGGCTTGCGGTTCGTCCCATTCCGTGACGGTCACCGCCTCGACGCCGCCGGCGGCGCCCACCCAGGCATTGTAGCCGACAAAGTTGACGAAGTTGGTGCCCTGCAGAAGCGTCTGGGCGACGATGGCGTTGTTGTCGTTCTGGTCCGACAAATGGCAATCGCTGCATTCCTTGGTTTCTTCCTTGCGTTCGGTATGGGGGTAGTGGGGAGCGAACGCTTGGCTCGAATAACCCGAGGCGGCCATGGGCGGCTGCTGGATGTAGATTTTCTCGCGGTTGATGTTGGTCGACGACAGCACTAGGGCCGACGACGAACGCACCGGGGCGACGGTGTTGCCCTTGGTCGTCTGATGCTTGCCGAGATGGAACATATCGTCGCGAACGACCTGCGGATTGTAAGTCGCGTAATTGCGGGATTCGCCGCCTTCAAAGTGATGGCGATCGGACTTCCAGTTGGCCTGGATCGGTAGATGGCAGCCGGCGCACGACGTCGTCCACGACAAGTGGCAGGTAAAGCACTCCATCTCATCGGGCTTGTGCGCCCGGTTTTCCGGCGCAACGCCGGGGCCCCAAAGTTGCTGACCGCCGGCCGGTTCCAATTGGCTCATCAGTTTCGCGCGTGCCGCCTTGGCGTTGAAGTCGGGCTTGTCGGGATTGACGGTGTCCTTCACCAAGCTCATTTCCCACTCGAGCTTGGGGTCGAGCGATGAGCGTTGGAACAATTTGCAATCGCGGTCTTCGTTTAAGGGGCGGTCACATTCGCTGCCGCGCCATTCGAATCTGAGTTGGCCGCCCGTCACGCGCGTGGTCGTCAGGTCGAACCCGCCGGGACGGGCTGCGGGGCCCGAGGTCAGAAGCGTCGGGTAACTTTCGGCCGTGCCGTGGCAATCGGCGCAGCGAATCTCGATGGCGTTTGCAACCTCGCCGTAGATGTAGCCTGAACCATGAGCGTCTTGGCTGAAGTGGCAATCGACGCAATGCATGCCGAAATCGATGTGGATCGATTTCAGATGCACGGCTTTTTCCCATTTGTCGGGATCGTCGTGATCGATCTTATTGCCCGCTTTGTCGAGTAGATTGCCCTTACGGTCTTTCTTGAATACAGCGCGGAAATTCCAGCCGTGGCCGTGGTAATCGGCGAATTGCGTGTCGTTCAGGGTCGGGTTGAGTTTGCTGACATCTTTCAGGAATTCGACATCGCGCCATTTGCCGCGGATCGCGGCTTCCTCGGGGTTACGTTCGTTGGTTTCGCGAATTTCGGCGTCGGTGGGATAGTGCTGTTCCTTCGGCCACATCGACGGGGCATCGGACTCGTAATCCCACATCGTGAATCCGAGGAACGAGTTCACGAAGACGTTCGGCTGGTGCATGTGGCAAACCATGCACTGACTGGTGGGAATCTCGCGCGTGAAGCTATGCGTCAGCGGATGGCCCGGCTCGTCCTTCGGGATCGTCGGGTCGACGGTTTGCGTCGCGCCCATGTTGCCGAACTTGGCGTAATGCGCGCTGTAGAACGGATCGCGGTCGTTGGCATAGACGACATGGCAGCCCGAGCAGCCCGACGAGCGGAAGTCGCCGGGATTGTCGTTGGTGCCCAAGAACCACATAAAAGGGTCGTTGAGGCGCGTCTTGTGAATGTTGATCGACGGCACGGCAATGCGCAGGCCGGTCGCCGGGCCGCGGTTGGATTGACGGATATCGGGCCGCCCCGGCTCTTCAAGCCTTTGCAGCGCGCCGACCAGAGTGGCGACGTTGGGGAGGCCGATTTCAGGAAATTGCGTGACGATATTGCGCCCGCCGCGTTCGAACACGCGGAAGATATCGCCGGGCGGCGTGGTTTCCCACGCGGGCAGGGGGTAGATCTGCGGAAGGACGCCCCGCTCCTTGGTCATCCATTCTTCGAAACCCGGGCTCATCAACGAAGCCGGTTCGCCGTCGCGCGTATAAGCTTCGCCGAGGATGTAGTTTTTGAACGGTAGAATTCCGTTGTTGTAAGTCGCGCCGCCCCACAGCATCGAACCGGTCGACATCATGCTGCGCTCGGCCGCCTGAATGATTTCGAGGTGGCACGCGCCGCAAGCCTCGCGCGCGATACGGTAATCGCCTGGATTAACAAAGCGGATGAATTCGGGGCTCTCGCGGTTGAGAAGCGTGTAGGTCCGCTCCGGATTGCGGCTGTGCGGATAGTGCCAGCTTTCCGGGAACAGCGGCTGGACGTGCGCCTTGTCGAGTGCAACGCGGTAGCCGGCGTCCTCGCGCTCGGCCCCGGATGGAACCACGACCGATGCATCGCCGCCATGGCAATCGGTGCAACCGAGAACTACGCCCGGCACGCTGTGCATGGTTTTTTGGTCGGTTTCGACGTGACAACTGACGCACCCCGCGGACTTATTGTCAGCGTTGGCCTGACTTTGCAGCTGCGGGGCAGGCGGATAGAACGGGTAAAGAATCTCACGCGCCGTTTCGCCTTCGGACGAACCGGCCGCGGGCGCAGCCGCGCCCAAGACCATCAGAACCGCGATGAATATTTGTGACGAACGGCCCATGGTTCCGTTCTAATAGGTCAAAATCAGGTTGAACAGCGCGGTGTAGTGCCGCTTGCCGGTGTCGCCCGACACGGCGAAGAGTTCCTTGTACGCACCGCCGCCCGTCAGCATCGCGCCGGACGCGCGGAATACGACGTTTTGGATGAAGTTGGGCCGATAGAGAAGGGAAAGCGACGTATCCCATCCGACGCTCTTGGAATGCAATTCCTGATTTCGCAAAACCTCGACCACGCCTTTTTTCGCCATGGCGATGTGACTCAGGTTCACCGACACGCGCAGTTCGGGAAGCACGTCGAAATCGGCGCCGGCACCAAGCAATACGGTACCCGGATTGATGAAGTTGGATTGACCGTGCTCGCGCGACGATCTGAGGTTGATTAGAAGGCCGTTGCGCAGCGACATACCGACCCCGCCGCCGCCGATCAGCGGTACGGGCTGGCGAATCCAATAGCTGGTGTCGGCCCCGGCGAATTGCGGGTTTTCGAAAATGGCGTCGAAGCCGCGCGCCTTGTTGTCGAAGGGATCGCCGTCACCGCTGGCGTAGAGGCCCTGGAGGCGCACGCGAATCCAATCGAAATCCATCGACGGCTCGACGGCGGCGAAGAACGAGCGGATTTTCGCCTTTTCGTTTTCGAACGCGGATGTGAACGGATTGGCTTCGACGTCGCCGAACGCAGCATAGAATGAATGCGTGATGTTGAGCCGCCCGAAGTGGCCATCGCCGTTGACGCCCAGATACAACACATCGTAATCGCTCGGCCGCTCGAATCCGATCGAGGCGGGGCGCTGCAAGAATCCATTCTTGTCGTAAAAATATGGATCGTTGCCTTCGCGATTGCGGTTATAGGCCGCGATGCCTTGAATCGTGTAGCCCAGCGTAACCACGTCTTGCAGGTAGACGTTGGCGAAAAAAACGTCATCGTCGCGTAGGCGCTTGCCGAGATCGTTCAATCCCGAATTGGTGTCCTTTTCCAGGCGTCGCACCCAGCCGACGTTGTATTGCAGCCGGTTGTTGTTGCGGTTGCCGAAAAAGCGGATCCCGGGTTGCTGGTCCTGGAACAAGAATCCGCGGAAATCCAACGTCAGCGGTTGAATGCCGACCCGCACGGAATCGAAATCGTAACGGTCCGATACGTTCCGCAAGTGGTAGTCGAGGAACAATTCCTGCACGCCGATGTGCCCGTCGCCGCGCCGTGTGTCGCGGGTCGGGTCGATGCGCAAGATCCGGTCTTCCTTCACTTTGACGTGGTTGTAGTTGAAGACCGGTGTGAACCGCACCTCGATATCTTGCGGGCGAAAGGCCGTATCGCCCTTGATCAGCGAAAACGACGCGATCAGGTTTTGATTGAAGATTTGCTGGTCTTCGCGGCCGAACAGATCGATCGAACCGGGACGCTCGGTCGATTGCGCGCCGACCGGTGTCGGCAACGCACGAAATTCGTAGACCGTATCGGAGATCGCCGACAGCGCGATAAACCAGTCGTCGAACAGCGGCCGGTCGCCCTTGAGGGTGTTCTGGTTATAGGGGTCCCACCAGCGCTCTCTAACGCCAACGGCTTCGACCAGCCGCCAGCGGTCGAGGATCGGGATCGATTGACGCGGTTCGGCGCGGGCTGGCGGGGGAACCGCGGTTGAATCGATGGGCGGCAGCGCCGCCGGTTCCTCGGTGGGCTGGCCGGGGCGGCGCCGGTCGGGCTGTTGCTGATCGTCGTCGGCGAAAACCGGCAGCGACCAAGACGACGCGACGAACGCGATAAGGGCGAGCCGGGTTATTTGCCGTCGCATACGCGTTGCTCACGAGAATCAAGAAAAGGTGCATAGGGGCAGTTGACGAACCGCAGGTTCACACCGTCGACGGTCAGATTGTCGGCGCGCCGTTCGGGCGGCGCGTTGCCGATTCCGCTACCTAAGACCTCGCCCGCGTTATGCAGACCGAGGAAAGAAATCATGTCGTCCTGGTCGATGCCGTCGCCGGAAACTCCGATCCCGCCGATCAACTGGTCTCCGCGAAACACCGGTACGCTGCCGGGAAATATCTGCAAACCGTTGGCTAGTCGCGTCGGTGTCGGCCCCGGTCCCGCGGCGGCCGATTGCGGTAACGCCGTGCAGCCTTGCGGCGGCGGCGGCGAGCCGTCGAGCGCAGCGACAATGCCCGGGAGAACCAAGTCCAGCTGGAGGCCGACGTTGAACGGGCTCCACACGTCGAATGGCTTTGAGAACGGCCCGTGTTCGGTGCCGATAATCCCGTCCGGGAAGTACGGGCGCGACAAGTTACCTCCCGAGCGGTCGGCAAACGCCGTTCCGTCGGCTAACGCGTTGGGCCCCACGCGCGACTGGACCGCGTCGACGTAAACCGAAAGCGGTGGCGTTTCGAGAACGCCGGGGATGAGCGCGTTCGCCGGCACCTCGCGCAGTTCGGCTGCGGTCGTCGGCCGGGACGCGAAATTCGCCGTGCGCGCCTTTTGCAACGACACGTCCGTTCCGAACATCGGTCCGTCGGGCGTCCGGGCAATGGCAAGGATATTTCCCTCGTTATCGACCACCGATACGGAGATTTGAGCGTGTTGCCCGAGGGGCCGCCGGATTTGTGCGCGGGCGCGGAACGCAACCTTGAGCGCTTCAGAGATCAAGGTCCTAACTTCGGTGGCCGCCATACCGCCTGCCGCGACGAATGGTGCGAAACTATCGCGCGGAGCGTAGCGATTGTTGCCGAAGCCATCGTCGAGCACGAATGCATCGAGACCGGGATATTCGACGCCACCATCGGCTCTGATTCCCGATGCCACCGAGCCGAAGGTTTGTCCGGCGCGCCGCCCAGCGGGCGTATAGCCGGTAACGGCCGTGTAGTTGGCGAGGTCGATCGATGCGGCGGCTGAGGTCTTCAAATGCCGTTGATCGGCATCCGCGTAGCGAAAGAACTTACCTTCGACGGTAACCCGGTTCGCGATATCGGCCGGCGCTTCAAATCCACGAAGTGCCGCGAGGGCGACCAGTTCGTCGGGATCACGGTCGTAATCGGATATGTCGAGGTCGAGGCCATATACGCCGTCGACGATCACGCCGATGCCGCCCACCACCTGTCCGTTCTTGTATAACGGAAAACCACCCGGGTCGGCCGACAACCCTAACGGCGAGCGGCGTGGCCCGTTTCCGAGCGCTTCCCCAAAGCGCATAAAATCGGCGCAGGGAAGTTGGCTGAATTGGACGCCGAACAGGGGGCCGCCGGTCTGATTTTTTTCGCCCGGAAGAAAATGTTCCTGCACGATCATGCTGGCCGTGCGTGTCGAGAACGCATTCCCCGACGACGACAGGTAGGCCCCCGTGATTGCCTTGGCGATGGCGCCCAGTGTCGCCGGCAGTTCGACGGCTTCGAGGCCGTTGCCCTGCGGAATACCGCGTCCCGAAGAGACCGTCATGACAGGGGGAGGGGCGGTCGGGTCGATGACGTATACGCCCAGCACGTTTCCCACGCGGTCCGTGACGGCGATGGCGCCATTTGCGAAGCCGAGCGCGCTTGCTTCCGCCACGCCTTGTCCGACGATGCGGTCGACATCCGCGACGGTCAGATTTTGCGCGGCCGCGCCGGAACTCAATGCCGCCACGGCGAGGAACGTGAACGTCCGGAGGTTCATGGCGCGTCAACCACGATAAAGCCGTACTTCGTCGCTGCGCCAGTACGGTATCCGAACGTAAACGTGACCGGAAACGGCATATCGGATAGCGGTGTCGAGGAGATGTTGAAGGTCAGCACGTCATCGGACGCTTTGAAACCCGCGTCGCGCAGATTTTCGGGATCGCCGTTCCACACGTCCCATAGGCCATCGCTCGCCAAAATCAGCGGGCGATTGTCCTGGAGGCGCGCAACGACGAACGTGCCGCCGATCTCGTCGCCTCGCACATCAACCGCGATTTGAAGTCCCGACCCGGATTCGCTGGCGGAAATCCGTCCCAAATCCAATCCTTGCGTCGAAAGAACAATATTCGCCGCACAGGCATTGCCAAAACCCGCAAGCGATCCGGCCAGGGCAAGCCCAACGGCACGAGCCGCAATATTTCGCATCGATGGGGTCATCGCACCACGCTTTGCGGTTCAATGGGCTTTGCCGATCCAAAAATTTGCGGCCGCTTGGGGCCCATCAACGGCAAGCCTTCGCGATGGAAAGAGTGGCAGGTGACGCAGGTCGATGGCACGCGCGATTTTGCGCTTTCGCCGCCGTGACAGGATTGGCACATGGCGGCATTCGGCATGATGACATCCTGGGCTTCCGTCGAAGCGCGCGCGTTGTGGCACGTTCCGCATTCGACATCGCCATGGCTGCGGTGCGAGAAAAACGCCGCCGGGAACCACCGGTGCGTGGGCGAAACAGGCTCGACGCTCCACCCGCCTCCGGTCGAACCACCCGACAACGGAGTGTCGAACACCTGATGGCACCCTTCGCAGAGCCCGCGTCCAAAACGGCCCTTAATGGTCTGCTCGGCCTTTTCACGAGACCAGTCGAGAACTACCGCCTTTTCCTCGGGCGTCAGCGGCGTGCCGGGTCTGCGCCTGACCAACGCCGGCGATTCCGGTTCCTCGTAGCCGCCCCGCAGCGCGACTGCGTCGTACACATCGCGGATCTGCTTGAACATTGTCTCGGGTGTGCCGTGGATCATCTCGCGATCAGGAATATAGACGTCGAATTTGAGGCTGTGACATTGATGACAGTGACGATCGAAAGACAACGGCAGCATGTAGGCGCCGCCTGCGTCCACCTCGTGGCAATCGATGCACTCCAGTGAAATGTTGCCGCGTTCGGGATGTTTGACTTCGCTTCGAAGGTGCTTGTCGTGCGGAAACTTCAGGCTGGCGTCTTCTCGCGGCAGTTCCGGGCCGGACATCGTCTTGCTGCGTTCGGTGATCTGCAGCGCCGCATCGACCAACACGGTCGGCCGGAAATCCGGATGGTCGTTGCCGAAATCGGTGACGTTCCGCAGCCGTGTATCACCTGAATAGTCTTTGATGTCTGCATGACAATCGACGCAAAACTTTTGATCGGACCGGGCAACGGTGGAATTTCCCTGGTGTTCCTTGTGACACGATTGACAAGCCTGTCCTTCGAACGATGCTTTGGTGAACACGGCGGGATCGGTGTGATGTTGAATTCCGCTGTGGCACACGACGCACGTCTCGTCCTGCACCGGAACGAACGGTGTCGCATGGCACGACGAACAGGACTGGCCGAAGAATTTATGAGCCGATGAAATTCCGCCGGTCGACCACCACGTTGTCGGCGCGGCGGCGACGCGCTGATCGCGCGTGTTCAACACCATCAACAGCGGGGAGGGATTGAAATAGAGGCTCGCGATCCACGGAACTACGAACATGGCGACGGCCGCCACCAACGCGCCGATCCACGCCCACGACCGCATCGACAGTCCGACCCGGCCGACGTTCACTTTGGACCGCGACAACAGGTTCTCAAGTTCGTCGCCGAGCGGCTGTATTAACTCCGCCGTCAAAACGACATGCTCGCCGTCGCGATTTTCCTCGAGGACAATCTCAAACGGACCAAGGCGCAGCTTGTCGCCCGGCGACACCCGCGTGACCTGAGCGAGCGTATCGTTGAGCTGCATATCGGCGCCCGGCGCGGGCGACGCGTACATTTCGCGATTGCGGATCGAAAACTCGGCGTGGTGCAGCAAGACGCGTGGATCGGGAAGGTGCAACTCGCAGTCGTTACCGCGACCGGCCCTAATCGTTTCGGACTCGACCTCGACGTCTCGGATCGAAACTCCGCCGCGGGCGCGTCGCGTGATATGACGAATTGTGCACTTCACCGGGGCTTACCAATAATAAAATACCGTCACGATATGGACGGCCAAAGCGACCAGTGCCGCAATCGAGCACGGGACGTGAACGAACAGCCAAACGCGGAGCCACGCCCTCAGCTGGATGTCCAACCGCAACCGCCGAACCAATTCTTCCTTGCGCATAATGCGGGTGATCAATTGGCGCCGGCGCGCGTCGTGACCGCGCGTTTCGGACCGTTCGACAAACATGCGCGCGGCCGTTGTCGGGCAGTCCGGATCCCGTCCGCGCAGCTGGCGGATCAGCGACCCGCCGATGACCGTGTTCTGTGTCGCGTCGAGTACCGCCGCATTCGTAGCATCGTCCAATTCCATGGCGATCTGGCGCATTTCGCGGTCGAGTTCGGCGATTTGCCCGAACATGATCTCCATCGACATGCCGCGGCGGTTTTCCGACAAAAGACGTGGAAACCGGACATAGAAATAAACGCCGATCAGGCCGCTGACGATGACAATGATGGTCAGGACGTACAATACCGTGTGAATATTGACGCCGACCTGAAACCCGGCGTGAAGCGTGGAAATGGCCAGGACGGCCAACCCCAGATACACGTGCGCCGAGAGCCAGTCTTCCAACGGCAGTTTGCCCACGCCGTACTTGCGCTTGCGCACACCAAACCACGCCAGCCAAATCATCAATCCGCCGGCAATGCCCCCAAGGGTATAGCCGAGCCATGTTCCCCCGTTCGGCTGCCCGAGAGGGTTGTGCAACGCATAGGCTACAGCGGCGGCTGCAACCAAGCCGACGGCGATCTTAAAGTAGAAGAGATGCCGGTAGACGAGAATTGATTCTTGCATTCAATCCCCCGCCGTCACTTGGATAACAACGCGACAGACATGAACTCTTCCGGGCTGACGCGGATCGCCGCACCGGTCGGACATGCGCGGACACACGAAGCGCCGCCCGAAATATCCTTGCACATATCGCACTTGACGGCGCGCTTCTGCTTGTCCGAAGGCGTTTGCCCGTCGTGGTGAGCTTTGGCGTATTTCATTTCCTCGCCGGGGCCAGGGCCGGTACCGAACAGGAGCCAATTGAAGAGGTTGAATTTCACATCCGGCGCCGCCGCCAGCTGGATCACGCCATATGGGCAATTCCGCTCGCAATTCCCGCATCCGATGCAGCTATCGTCGATGTAAACTTCGCCGTCCTGTGCGCGGTGGATCGCGTTGGGCGGGCAGTCGGCCATGCAATGGGGATGTTCGCAGTGACGGCACGATGTCGGCACGTGAATCGTCGCAAACGTCGGTCCCGCTTCGCGGTTGAGGCGCGATATGCCGCCATGCGTTTCGGCGCACGCTTTTTCGCAGTTGTCGCAATGCACGCACAGAGATTCATCGATCAGCAGGACGTCGGTTCCTTCGCCGACGCCCTGGTCGATGAGAAACTGGATAATGTTGCCCGCTTCAGGCCGGCGCTGCATCTGCTCGTTCTGCATGATGCGTTCGCGGAACTTCGCTTCCACGCTCGCTTTGAGTTTCGGCTGGTTGTCGAGCAGCTCCTTGAAGGTGTCGCCTTTGATTCGAATTGTCTCGGTCGCGTGCGCGGCCTTGACGGTGGCCGACCGAGGCGCATCCGACAGCAGCGCCATTTCTCCGATATAATTGCCCGACGGAACGTAACTCATCACGATGTCGCGGCCCGCGACCCGCATCGACACCGTGCATGATCCCGAGCGGATCAGGTGCATGTCGTCGCCCTGGTCGCCTTGCCGGAAAATCGTCTCGCCGGGTTTGAACCGGACGATCTCCGCGTTTTCGACAAGGTCTTTGAGCGCTTCGAGTGGAACGCCCGGCGCAAGGTGGGTCTGGACCTGGCGGCCGATCGCGGTCTGATCGAGTGTACGGCGAACGCTGTCGACCGATTGGATCAGCTTCAGCATGGTCCGGCGCGGCGTTTCCAAGAGGACGCAGTCTTTGGTGGCGACCACGGTTGCCGTGCGCCGGCGGCCGGAAATCAATCCCATCTCGCCAAAAAATGCGCCGGGCGGCAATTTGACCATGATCGACGAATCGTTCGGATTGAGCTGGATCCCGACTTCGCCCCGCAGGATCGTAAAGAACGTATTGGTGTAATCGTTGCGATTGAATACCGTTTCACCGGGCGCGAGCACGTGCACATCTGAATCGAGCAGAGTTTCGCGCAATTGAAGCGGGTTGAGGCCCGCGAACACCGGGATGATCCGGCGCACCTCGGCGATCACGGCGTCGACGTCGGCGTTGCCCAAGCCTTGAAATTTCCGTTGCAGCAAAGGCTGGTCCGCCGGGGCGATGCGGTTGCCCATGATGTATTCGACGACCTCGTAGCCCTGGTTCATCGCCTGCTTGATCAACGGATAACCGCCGAGCGCGCCAATGACGTAAAGGCCGGGCACATTCGATTCGTATGTCGAACTGACCTCGGGCAATGCCGACGGATCGTTATTCGGAAAACTGATGCCGCACGATTCGACGAATTTCCGCGGCGCCGACGCGCCCAAACGCGCGATGATGCGATGGCATTGAATAATCGCTTCGCCTTCGGCCGTGTCGAGCGCGAGTGCCCCGTCTTCGATCCGGGCCGGCGAAGAATTGTAGTAGCACTGAACGTCACCCTTCTCGATGGCGTTCAGGATCAATGCCAAGTTGCCTTGTTTGGCGCGCGCGAACTCGTCGCGGCGATTGACGATAATCACCGTGTTCTGCTTCGCGAGCGCCACGGCATTTTCGATGGCCGCATCGCCTGCGCCGATCACGACGATTGTCTCGCCTTCATACAAGTCGGGATCGTCCAGCTGGTATTGGACCGTCGGATGGTCGGCGCCGGGGCACGCCAGTTTATTCAGGTTTCCCTGTAAACCGATCGCCAGGACGACGTTCTCCGCATGGAACGTTTGACCGCTGGTGAGCGCGATAGAAAACGTCCCATTATCTTTCTTGATCGATTTGACGTCGGCCTTGAATTTGACGTTGAGATTCAAATCCCGGCACTGTTGATCCCATTTATCGAGAATCGCCTCGCGTTTGCCGGCCGTGAACGAAACGTCGGAGCGCAAAGGCAGAATGTCAGGCGTTGCCATGACATACTTGCCGCGCTGGTATTTATAGATCGTATCGGAAAGGTGATCGGTCCGTTCCAATAGAACGTGTTCGACGCCCATCTTGGCCGCATGGGACGCGGCGCTCAAACCGCCGGGGCCGGAACCGACAATCGCGATCTTGCAGGCCTCGCCCAAACCAATCCCCCGTACCATCCCCAGATTGCCGGAGGTTGAAAAACCGCCGCCACACAGACTTAAGTCTCTTTGTCTACCGTCCGATCGGGACCGTGACCAGACCAATTTGAGAAATAGTTACGGTGTTGTTTTGATGATCGGAATTTGGCGTCGCGCGCCTTTCCGAGCGGCGAATTTCCTTCCAATTTCGATACCGCTATGGTCCGGTCGACCGGGAGTTGGGTTATCCCCAGCCAAATGCGGCAGGCCAACTAATTAAGAACCGAAACCAGTTGCCATATTCCGAATCACGTGCCGCCAAAATCCAATCAAACTCTGCCGATCGATGCCGTTCTGCCAGATGTGATTGGCGCGGTCGACGCTTCGCCGGCGACCGTATTGGTGGCGGCCCCGGGCGCCGGGAAAAGCACGCGCGTTCCGTTGAGCTTGCTCGAAAACGCCCATTTCGCGGACGCGACAATAATCATGCTCGAACCCCGCCGGTTGGCGGCGCGCATGGTTGCGGAACGCATGGCCAAGACACTCGGCGAATCGGTCGGCCAGACAGTCGGTTACCGCGTTCGAAATGAGGTCAAAGTTTCGGCGGCGACGAGAATCGAGGTCGTCACGGAAGGAATCCTGACTCGCCGACTGCAACGCGACCCGGAACTCGAAGGAACTGGTCTCGTCATCTTCGACGAATTTCACGAGCGCAGCATCGATGCGGATTTGGGGCTGGCGCTGGTGCTCGACGTGCAGCGGTCTCTCAGACCCGACCTCAAAATACTGGTGATGTCGGCGACAATCGACGCGCAAAGCACTTCGGCCTTTCTGGGCGGTGCACGCGTCATCGAAAGCGGGCATCGTCCGCACCCTGTCGAGACGCGCTATCGGCCATCCAAGACGGGCGAACGCACCTCCGAGGCGGTCGCGGCCGCGGTGCGAACCGCTCTGCGCGAGGAACCGGGCAGTCTCCTGGCTTTTCTGCCGGGCGAACGCGAAATCCGGCGTTGTGCCGAAGCACTTGAAGCCGGCGCGTCCGACGACGTGGACATCTGCCCATTGTTCGGCGCGCTGCCGTGGGACGCGCAGACCAAGGCCGTCGCTCCGGCGCCGCAAGGACGGCGCAAAGTCGTGTTGGCGACGACCATCGCTGAAACCAGCCTGACAATCGAAGGCGTTCGTATTGTTGTCGATAGCGGCGACAAGCGTGTCTCGCGTTTCGATGTCAGGCGCGGAATGGCGGAACTCGCAACCGTGAAGATTTCCCGTGCGGCGGCCGAACAACGGCGCGGCCGCGCCGGCCGGCTTGGACCGGGCGTTTGTTACCGCTTGTGGGCGGAAGCAGAAGACCGCGCCCGCCCGGCTTTCGATGTTCCTGAAATGCTTCAAGCGGATTTGGCGCCTCTTGCGCTCGATCTCGCCGCGTGGGGTGTCACCGACGCTTCGTCGTTGTCTTGGCTGACGCCGCCGCCTGAAGCGGCCCTCGCGCAGGCGCGTGATCTTTTGCGCGCTTTAGGTGCGATCGATATTGACGGCCGCATTACACCGGACGGCCGCGCAATGGCCGACTTGCCGTTGCATCCGCGTCTTGCCCATGTGGTGCAACGCGGCTCCGCTTTGGGCTATGGTCCGCTCGCGCGAGATGTGGCGGCGGTTTTGGCGGAACGCGATATTCCGGGTTTGGGTGACGCGGATTTGCGTACGCGGCTTGCATTGTTTTCCGGTGACGTCCGCGCCGGGCGCCACCGCGGCGCGATTATGCGGATACGCGAAAACGCCAAGCAAATCGGCCGCATTGCCGGGATTTCGGGCACGGTGGATTATTATTCGGCCGCCGGATCTTTGGTGGCGCTGGCGTATCCGGACCGCGTGGCTCAACGGCGCGGCGGTTCGGGACGATTCAGATTGTCGGGCGGTGGTTCGGCGATCATCGACGCAGCCGACCCTCTCGCGGGCGAAGAGTATCTCGCCGTCGCCAGTTCCGACGGAACGGCGCGGGACGCCCGCATTTATCTTGGCGCACCGCTGGGCAAAACGGATATCGAATTGGTTTTTGGCGACCAAATTCGCGATATCGATGAAGTTGTCTGGAATGAACAGCAGGAAGCTGTGGTTGCCAGGCATGCCCGAAAATTCGGCGCCTTGGTTCTCGACGAAAAGCCGACGCGCGACGCCGATCCCGAGAAGACGGTAGCGGCCATGTGCACGGGGATTCGCCGGATGGGTTTGCACGCTTTACCATGGACCGAAGCCGCGCACAGCTTCTGCTACCGCGTTCAGTTTGTCCGCCGTGTCACGGCGGACGACTCATGGCCCGACTTGTCGGATGGCGCGCTGGAACAGCGGCTCGAAGATTGGCTCGGCCCTTACTTGGCCGGCCTTAGCCGCAGGACGCACCTCGCCAAACTGGATATGACATCGATCTTGTCCAACCAGATCGACTGGCCGTTGCGCGCGCGCCTTGACGAATTTGCGCCCGAACGGATCACCGTTCCATCGGGCAGCGCGATCAAGGTCGATTACGCTGCCGAAGCCGGGCCTTCGATTCAGGTCAAACTTCAAGAGGTGTTCGGCATGGTGTCCACGCCGATGGTTGCCGGTGGACGCGCGCCTGTCACACTGCATTTGCTGTCGCCGGCCATGCGCCCGATCGCCGTGACGGCGGATCTCGCGAGTTTCTGGAAGAACGCATACCCGCAAGTTCGCGGCGAAATGCGTGGGCGCTATCCGCGCCACAATTGGCCCGAAAACCCGCTGACGGCCGCGCCGTCGCGCAGGTCGATCAAGCCGCGGTAATGCAAGGTTAAACGGGTGAAGTTAACCGGTTGCGGCGAACCCGTATTGGGATCATGTGCGCGGCCGGAGCCAAGATCTCTCGTGAGTTGCGCCCAATGGTTCAAGCGTGTGCGCGGCGAGCCAACCCAATGCCTCGTCCAATCGCGATTCGATCTCCCACGGCGGGTTGATCAATGTCACGAGAGACCCCTTCAAGCCGGCATCCCGTCGCGCCGGGAACATCATCGTGCTCGACAACATCGGCGCGTCGATTTCGCGATGCAACGCGTCGATTGAGGAGCGGTGGCGGGCCTCGGCCAAAATCGGAAACCAAATCAGGAAGCAACCTTGCGGCCACTTTCGATGCGCGTTCGCGACTGCATTTGGAATCGATACGTATTCTTCTTTCATTTCGAAAGCCGGATCGACGACGGCTAGTCCACGCTTGATTGGCGGCGGCAATAACGCACCGAGTGCTTCAACGCCGTCGCGCCGGTGGACGTGCACGCGATCGTCGCATCGCGACCAGCGTTCCAGCGCATCATGTTCGGCCGGATGAAGTTCGTTGACGAAAAGTTGGTCGCCGTCCCGCAGCGCCAGGCGCGCGATCTCGGGCGATCCGGGATATCGATGTAGGCCTGCGCCGCCATTCGTCCAACGGATCGCGGCAAAATACGATGCGAGAGACCGCGGCGGTGTCGCCTCGCCATAGCCGCAACCGATCCCTGCTTCGAACTCCCGCGTTTTCCGCGCCTGATCGGCCGCGAGGTCGTAAATCGCGCGGCCTGCGAAGAGGTCGACCACACAGAACGGCTTTGGTTTGACGCGCAAATGGTCGAGCACGATCGCAAGGATCGCGTGCTTGTGGACATCCGCCGGTCCGCCGGCGTGGAAGCCGTGTTGATAACTGAGCATCCCGGTTTATGGCATGCGACGGCGATCCTATGGCAGCCGATTCGTGCGTTTTCTGGGTCTGTCTACACCAGCTTCAGCCGCCCCGTTTTGTGCGACGCAAAGAAAAATTTGTAATTTAATTCCAAAATCCTCGAAAAGTTGAAATCTAATTTTATAACAGCAACTTATTTTTCGATGACCGAAACAATATAATCGATAATATCGATATTAAATGGTAGTATGATTGCAAATGCGATATCGTGTGCTATATGCCATTCAGAGGAAAATGGTGCGCCGCAACACCGCTGCGCCAAGGTTTCGAGAAAACGTCATCAGCCTTTTGGTTGGCAACTTTCGGGAAAGTCGTCTGGTCATGAGAATCCTGGTCGCTCTGGTGCTTATGTGCTTGGGCTCGATTGTATTTTGGGCATCGCTCGACAGGCCGCTCACGGCACCCGATTGGACCGGGACGATTGGCGGTCTTGCGTACAGCCCTTCGCATCTCTTCACCGAACGGCAAAAAGATAACGACGTTACCGACGATTTGATCCGCAGGGATTTCGAACACCTTTCGAAAATCACCAAGCGGGTGCGCACCTATACGGTCGACTACAATCACGATCGCATTCCGTATATCGCGCGCGAATTCGGCCTCAAGGTTTCACTGGGGATCTGGTTGCGCGGTGACAAGGATTACAACGAGCAGGAAATCGCGCGCGCCTTGGCCGCGATCGAAGACAACCCCGGTGTTGTCGATCGGGTTTTCGTCGGCAACGAAGTCGTCGGCGTGCGCGCTGAATTGACCGGTGCCGACGTCAGCCAATACATCAAACGCGTAAAAGCGCTGCTCCCCGATCCCACGATTGAGGTCGGAACCGCTGAAGTGTGGCCGACGTGGCTCGACCATCCGGAACTGGCCGACGGCGCGGATTTTGTCGGCATCCACATTCTGCCTTACTGGGACGGCGTCGCTTACGAAAAGGTCATCGAGCATGTCGTGACAAGCTACGACACGATCGCCAATCTTTACCCCGGCAAGAAAATCGTCATCGGGGAAACCGGATGGCCTTCGGACGGCCGCGTCAAGAAAGGCGCGGTCCCGTCGCCGGCCTACGAAGCGGCATTCCTGCGGCAATTCTTCAATCTCGCCGCGGATAAGGGATACGACTACTACATCATGGAGGCCTACGACCAACCGTGGAAAGGTTCGGCCGGTCAGGAAGGCGCCGTCGGTTCGTATTGGGGCATGTTCGACGCCGAAGGCGCGCCAAAATTCGAACTCACCGGTGCGTTGTCGTCGTTCGGCGATTGGATGTCGTTCGCCGCGATTGCCGCGGTTGCGACGCTTGTGATCGGTTTGTTGGTGTTAACGTCCGCGCCTGCCATGTCGACGCCCGGATATCTTTTGTTGGCGGGCACTGTGGCGCTGATTGCGTCCGGCGCGCTATTCATCGTCGATGCGACGAGCCTGCGCTACATCGATTGGAGCACGCTCGGCGCGGCGATCTTCATCCTGCCGGCGGGCACGTTTACCGCC
>JAGREB010000356.1 GCA_020446775.1 Paracoccaceae bacterium | reverse complement strand
GATGCCAGCGCGACGATCGATTGGCTGAAAACGTCGATGGCCGCGCGCGCCACCGCCGCGCAACCGGCCGCGCCTCGCTCGCTTGCCGAAGCTTTGCAGGATTAGCCGCGCGGTCTTACTTGGACGGCATCATGGGTGCCGGAAGCACCGCGTCGCCGAGTACGGGATAACGCCCGCGCGGACTGAACAATTGGTAATGCCACCATTCGTTCCGGTAAAAATCCCAGCCGGCCGCCGTCATCAACCCGAGCAGAATTAAGCGGTTACGTTGCGCGCCCTCAGAGATTTCAGTGGTCCCGTGATGAGAGAGCGGCGTGAACGCATCGAACGCCGTACCCATGTCGAGTTCGCACCCATTGCCATCGATCAAGGTCAGGTCGACCGCGGCCCCCATGGAGTGCGGCGAACCGCGGCGCGGATCGGCCAGGAACTCTGGGTCGGGCGTATGATTCCACAATACCCATTGCGCCTCGGACGGGCGAAAGGCGTCGAAAATCTTGAACCGCAATCCGAGCGGGCGGGCCAAATCGATTGCGCACGCAAGCAAAGCCGCCGCATCGGCGTGCAAGTAACATCCCGGCCGCGCGTAAACCGGCTTGCCGGTGAAATTGTTGCCGGTCGCGTAGGCAATTTCGAAATCGACGTCGTAGGCCGGCTGCGTGATTTCAATCAGAGACATGAAGTTTCGGCTGTGGCGGCGGTGAGATGGTGCGCTGAGACACGGCGCGATATGCTTGATGATCGCACCGGCGGCACATTGCCGCAAATACAGCCGTCCCTCAACCGCGGTGCGGTTTACGGTGCGGGGTTGACGAATTCAACGCGACAAAGTGCCCCATGCTGATCCTGGCTTTTGATACATCCGCGGCGGCCTGTCATGTGTGCCTTTGGCGCGATGGCAATGTGATTGCGGACGCGAGCCGGGAAATGGCGCGCGGTCAGGCCGAAGCCTTGGTGCCGATGATCGACGAAACCATGTCGGCGGCCCGCGCTAAATACGACGATCTCGATCGCGTCGCCGTCGGTTGCGGGCCCGGTTCGTTCACCGGCGTGCGCGTGGCGTTGGCAGCCGCCCATGGGATTGCTTTGGCGGCGAACGTTCCCGCGGTCGGCGTGGCGACGACCGAGGTTTATGCCGCTTCGGCGCGCAAAAACTTGGATGGGACACGGCGAATCTTGGCCGTCGTCGACAGCAAGCGCGGCGATTTGTTTGTGCAGCTTTTCGACAATGAAGGGATCAGCACACAACCACCTGCCGTTGTCGCGCCCGAGGCCTTGGCGGCATGGTGCGGACCGGGAGCGCTGATCGTCGCCGGAGACGCCGTCAAAGCGGCGCGCGACGCCTTGGCCGGCTTCGACACGGTCGCGAGCGATCGCGGATTTGAAATCGGTGTGCTTGCGGCTTTGGCGGCCGAACGTGAACCCGATCCGGGAGGGCCGGCGCCACTTTACTTGCGTCCGCCCGACATCACGCCCGACCCCACCGGCGGCAGGCTGCGCCCGTGAGCGTGCCCATGAGCGTAAGCGTAACCGTGCGCCAGGCGAATTCAAAAGACGCCGACGAAATTGCCAAACTTCATGCCCGTTGCTTCGCGCGGGGATGGACGGCGCGGGAATTCGCCGCATTGCTTATACAAGACGGCGTGCACGCATGGGTGGCCGCGACGGACGACAACGCCATCGACGGGTTCGCCGTCATTCGAACCGTTCTCGATGAAGCCGAGATCCTGACCGTTGCCGTCGATCCCGAGCGGCGGCGCGGCGGCATCGGCCGCGCGCTTTTGATTCACGCGTTCGCCGAACTCGACAAGAATGGCGTCGCGCGCTGCTTTCTGGAAGTGGCGCAGGACAACGATGCCGCGCTTGGCTTGTATCGCCGGCTTGGGTTTGAGGTGACGGGTAAGCGCGCGAATTATTACGCCAACCCTTCGCAGGGCCGCGTCGACGCGGTGACGATGACGCGCATTATCGCGAAATAAGTTTTTCGCGTTTTCACCGCCGCATTGTTTCGGTTGCAGGTGTCTTGGAGCGACGCGAATCAGTAACGCCGCCTATCGTGCGGATGCCCCGGTGATTCAAGGATTCATAGTAATTGGGGTTTTCATGGATAGGTGTGAATTAACGTATATCTCGCTGATAAGTAGTGGCCGTTTTTCTTGAACTGTATTTGCGCGATGCCTATACAATTTCTTGAACGTCAAGAAACAGGGAATGCACGATGGCCTCAGACGCAAAGTCACCGGAACTCCTGGCGCTGACCAGCGAAATCGTCGCGGCACATGTCGCGAACAATTCGGTGCCGACAAGTGAGCTGCCGAAACTGATTCATGACGTGCATCGCGCATTGGCCGCGGTCGCGACCGGGACCGTCAGCGAACGCCCCGATCCGGCGGTGCCGGTGAAAAAGTCGGTGACGGCCGAATACATCGTGTGTCTGGAAGACGGTAAGAAACTGAAGATGTTGAAGCGCCATTTGATGTCGTCCTACGGCCTGTCGCCCGAGCAATATCGCGAGCGGTGGGGTTTGCCGCACGACTATCCGATGGTCGCGCCGAATTACGCCAAGAAGCGCAGCCAGCTGGCCAAGAAAATCGGCCTGGGCAAGCGCCCCAAGAGCTGACACGCCCCGGTATTCGGGATGGCCGGGGATATTCGCCCCGGGGCTGAATTTGTCCTATATTGTGTCCGTTGAATCGGGCAGGCGGGCGTATCCGCCGTTAACGGGGAGGCCGGCTTGGCTTCGCAGGCGCCATCTCGCATCGAGCAATTGTGCATCGACAATGGTCTGAAGATGACGGACCAGCGCCGCACGATTGCGCGTGTGCTGTCGGAATCGGATGACCACCCCGACGTGGATCAGGTCTATCGCCGCGCGACGCAACTCGATTCGCGAATCTCCATCGCCACCGTCTATCGCACCGTGCGCCTGTTCGAAGAGGCGGGCATCCTCGACCGCCACGATTTCGGCGACGGTCGCGCCCGCTATGAACCCGCGCCCGAAGCGCATCACGATCACCTGATTGACGTCGAAACGGGCAAGGTCGTGGAGTTTGTCGAC
>JAGREB010000355.1 GCA_020446775.1 Paracoccaceae bacterium | reverse complement strand
TGCCTTGCGGGCCGCGCAGCACTTCGACGCGTTCGAAATCCGCGAGCTGAACGTTGTTGCCGTTCAGACGCGCAAGGTAAACGTCGTCGACGTAGATGCCGAACGGCGATTCCGCCACGACCAGCGATGCATCTTGCTGGGTCGAACCGCGCAGCGACGGCGACAGGTTCGTCGGCTGCGTGATGTTGTTGCGCATCTTTAAGCTCGGCGTGTAACGCTCGAGATCTTGCGCGTAACCGACTTGGCGTTTCTCGATCTGATCGAATGTCATCGCGGTGACCGCGACCGGGACCGTTTGCAGCGATGCTTCGCGGCGCTCGGCGGTGACGACGATTTCTTCCAGTCCGCCCGATTGCTGCGCAGACGCAAGGCTCGGCACCACGGCGGCAGCGGCGACCGTCGATGCAAGGAACGCTCTGAGTTTCATGGCTATCCCCATGTTGAGGTTGTGGGAAATACCTTCAGTCGGATCACTGTCTTTGATATCGATGTCTTTGATATCGACCCGACCGTTGATCCGCGGAACCTAAGGACGGGAATCGCCGTTGCAAAGTGGCTTGCTGCGCTTTGACCGTTTTGTGTGGCAGGCGCGCAACAAACCGCCGGGCGGGCATTTCAGCGTTCAAGCATGTCGCCGGGCGCGCTCATTTCGGGATCGGCGAAGGATTCGGGCACCAATACCGTATCGATAACGTGGATGATCCCATTGTCGGCAAGCATGTCGGTGCGCACAATTCGCGCCGGGCCGATTTTCGGTTTTTTCCGCGCATCGAGAATGACCGCCCCGCCTGACAGGGGAATCGCTTCCATGCGCCGGCCATTGAAGTCGCGGCTGATCACGCGGCCGGCAAGAACGTGATGGCGGAGCAGCATAACCAGCCGGTCGCGGTTTTCCGGGCGCATCAGGTTGTCGAGCGTCGCCTGGGGAATCTTAGTGAAGGCGTCGTCGGTCGGCGCAAACAGCGTGAAGGGTCCGCCGTCGGCGAGCCTGTCGCGCAACTCGGCGACTTCGAGCGCCCGAATCAGGTATTTGAACGAACCGGTCTCGTCGGCCAGATCGACGATGTTGCGCGCCAGCGCCGGACCGGCCGCGAGCAGGCACGCCAACCCGGCGCCGGCCCTGAGGGCGAGTCGTCTGTTCAAATCCGTCACTGCACTCACGGCACTCTCCGGGGCCACATGAACCGGCGGGCATCATCGGCGATTCGCTTCATCCCGGCCAGCGCGAACCGCCACAGAATGCGCCATTTTCGCGTTTGTAGGCTGCCTAAATATTGTATATACAATTTTTATGGTCGAGATTTCGGCGATTTCCCAGATTTGCCTGGTTCATCACCTGCGACGGGCGGCGCGGGCGGCCAGTCAAAAGCTCGACCGTGCACTCGCCCCGCTGGGCCTTCAGGCCAGCCAATTCACGGTCCTGTGCGCCTTGGCCGCAGCAGATACGGTAACTGCCGGTGATCTTGCGCGCCAATTGGCCATGGAACGTTCGACGCTCAACCGCAACTTGGGCCCCTTGACCCAGGCGGGTTGGGTTTCGGCTACGGGCGGACGCGGGCGGCGGGGCCTGACCCTGACTCTGACACCGCAAGGGCGCGAACTGCTTGGTGACGCGACGGATTCATGGCGGGCGGTTCAGCGGGAAATCGCCGACAAAATCGGCCCTAGCGAAGCGGGACGGCTGTTATCTGTGCTCGAACTGGCATGTACCGCCTAATAATATTGTATATACATGATTAATGAGCGAAAAAGCGCCGAAAGAACGCCTTTTCCGGGCCTGAATTTCGTCCGCCAGACCACACGCCCAGTTAAGCGGTTTTTAAGGGCCCGCCGTTAACCATTTCGCCTACGGAATTCCCCTGGTTTTCAGCCGGGGATTCCCTCCAGCACCCGGCGGCCGCTCAGAACGAACGCGCCGCCCAATCGGAGAGGCGCGGCACCGTGCGGACTGTCACCAAGACCTTCAAAGACGGCGAGATCATTTACACCGAAGGTGAAACCAGCAATTGGGCCTTCGAGATCCTTGAGGGCAGCGTCGAAATCTATGTCGACGGACCCGATGGGCTGACACTCGACGGCAAACTCGAGGCCGGGGCCCTGTTCGGTGAAATCGGCGTACTCGACGGCGGCCCGCGCACCAATACCGCGCGCGCCCGGGGCGCCGTCAGCTTGAAAGCGATCTCGCGCGAAGAGTTCCTGCGCCAGGTGGAAGCCGATCCCGGCACCGCGCTTAAGGTCATGACCAAGTTGGCCCGCAAGATGAAAGGCTCGGGCGGCACGCTGGTGCCGGCCGAAGTGTGGCGCGAGACCACCGCCAAATTGCCCGTGCCGCTGTCGACCGGAACCGGTACCGACTCTGTGCCGCGGCCGCGCCGCACGCATCGTCCGTTGCCTGCCAATTTGATCGGCGAACGCAAGCCGAACTTCATCGAACGCATTCTCGATACCATGGTGAAAGATACCGGACCGCGCATCGGCAAGAAGCCGAAGGCGCCGACGCCGGGCGAAATTCAAATTCAAATCGCGATGCTGCGCGACGACTACGAGAACCTGCAGCGCAAGATGGTGCTCGAAGCGCTCGACGGCATTCCCGGCACGCGTGTCGAAGCCGTCGACCGCGATCTGACGAAATTCGTGCCCGGTTTGGCCGAAGCGACGCTCTCGATCGGCGACGACATGACCAAGCGCGCGGTGCGCGAAGGCCGCCGCTGGCTGGCGGAACGCAACGCCGACCTGTTGATCTGGGGCCGCATCGAACCCACGGGACGCAATATCGAACTGCATTTCATCGGCGTCACGTCGAGCCCGGGCGAGCGTCCCGGCCGCTTTACGCCGCTGAATACGTTGTTTCTGCCGGTCGACTTTTACACCGATTGGACGCCGCTGATCCGCGCGGTTGTTTTGGCGGCCGTCGACCCGCGGAGTTTCGCGCAAGGGCGGATTTTGCGTTCCGCGCTGCCGAACCTGGCCAGCAACGCGAAAAGTCTCGGCCTCGATCCGTCGGCGGCCATGGAAGGCCACGAACGCGCGGCCAACCTGTTTAGCTTCGGCAATGCCGCGGCGATCTGCGCTCAGTTGGAGGGCGACCGGGCGTGGTATCACACCGCCGTCGAAGCCTGGCGCGGCGCGGTCGGCTTGCACAGCGGCAGCGAGTCGCCGATCCTCGGCCAGCTTTATCAACAACTCGGTCTCGCCCTTCAGATCATCGGCGAACGCACCAACGATACCGCGCGCCTGGAAGAATCCGCCGACGCCTATCGGCGCGCGCTGGTTCATACCTCGCGCCGCAAGCAACCGGCCGACTGGGGCTTGATGAAGTACCGCCTCGGCTGCGTGCTGTACAAAATCGACCTGGCCATCGGCGACGACAACGCTTTACGCGAGGCGATCCAGTCGTGTCAGGCCGCGCGTCAGGTCTTCGACCGCTACATGCACCCGATCCGCTGGTCGGAAATCTCGAATACGCTTGCGCAAATTCTTCAGGTCTACGGCGATAACGTCAAAAGCCCGGCCGTGCTGCAATACGCGGTCAAATGCTGTCTGGCGTCGCTGCAAGTCCGCACGCCCGATACCGCGCCGTTGCAATGGGCGTCGCTGCAAAACACCATGGGATCGGCGTTGTTCCTGTTGGCCAAGCACACCGGCGAATGGGAATACATGCGTCAGTCGTCGGAAGCGTTTCGCATGGCGCTGGAAATCTATCGCGAGCAGGGCGGCGGCCGCATGGCCACGGTGACCGAGCGCAATTTACTGCGTGCCGAGAAGCAAGTCGCCGCGATTGCCGAAAAGCAGGTGGTCGAACCGCTGTGGGCGCAAAGCTTCAATATCACCGACGAGACCGGTGACGATTTGGCGCCGTATCTCGGATCCGCGAACGAATCCGAAGACGGCGGCATCGTCAAAATCGCCTGACGGTGCAAAAAATTTCGTCGTTTTGAAACAAACCGACATCAAGAATTCGAACAACGAATTCAACGTCATAGAGGTTTGTATCATAGACGGTTGAGCGAACCATTCGGTTGAGCCGGGGCGTCGGGATTCTTTTCAGCCCTGGCATTCAATTCCTCGCGGCAATACCCTAAGCGCCTGTTTCGACGCCCGTTCCGGAAACTGGTGCAGACATTGCAGAGAAATCTGCGAGGCGACGCATCGTCCTTTGAAGTTCAGGAGTGCCGCGATGATCACAACGACCCTTCGAACCTTGGCGCCAACGGCCGCCGTGACCGGCGCCTTGTTGATCGGGATGACGGCCGCCCAAGCCGCGCCGGTGACCGTGAACCTGACCGGGACCATCGATTCCACATACAACGTGGTCACCTTCGGTTATTTGGATGGCCTGTTTGGCATCGGCGATACCTTCACGATCACAACCACCGTCGATCAGGATGGTGCACCGGACGAAGACACGATCGCGGGTAGTTCTCACAAGCGGCGTTGGTACACCGGCAATGTTTCGTCGCTCACGATCAACGGAAATACCTACACCGTCGGCGATGCCGTAACCGGATATGACGATAGCTTCGTCGAGGCCCGCACCAATTCCTACGACCTCATGAGCACTCTTGCATACGACACGACGACCGGCGTCGGGGGCGGGGCAACCTCGACTCTGGCCATCGTCGATTACGTGTCCATCTATTGGCACCTGTTAGACGCCGATGGTGCGAACGACATTTTGAACTTCGCCGATCCCCGCTTCCCGGCAACCATCAATCTCGCCGATTGGACATCCAGTCAGGTTGAATTCCTTGTTCGGGATTTAGAATCAGGCAGCTATGCCAAATTCAAGGACACCTCCGCACCGGTGTTCACCAGCGCCAGCGCTTCATCCGGCGATACGAGCGTACCGGCCCCGGGCGCACTCGCTCTGGTCAGCCTCGGTCTGATTGGCTTCGGCCTGATTGGCACCGGCATCCCGCGGCGCAAGGCGGCGTAAATTCGCCACAACGCGTAAAACAGAACCCGTCCTGGCATCCCAGCGGCGGTGGATTCCATGCCAGCTGAAATTCCAATCGTGATTCTCGGCGGCGGCGAGGGACGCCGTTTAGGCGGGTCGGTCAAGGCGCTGATCGATATCGACGGAACCCGGCTGGTCGACCGCGTCGCATCCCGTTTAACACCGCAATCCAAATCGCTTTCGCTCTGTCTCCGCTCGCGGGCGGATTGGGCCGCCGACGTTGCGCTCGACATCATCACCGATTGGACTCCTGAAGGCGATGACACAGTGGGCCCGATGGGCGGTGTTATCGCGGCGCTTGATTGGACCAACGCGCGTGGCGATCAGCACGTGCTCACTGTGCCGGTCGATTGCCCCTTTGTTCCCCAAGATCTGGCCACACGTCTTGGCGCGGCGATGACGCCCAACACAGAGATTGCGGTAGCGATGTCGGGCGGCCGCCGTCATCACCTGGCGGCGCTGTGGCGGACCGAGATCGCCGGCAAAGTCCGCGAGAACGTCGTGCGCGGAGAACGCGCAATTCACGCCGTGCAGGAAAAGTTCACGGTCAAGACGGTCGAATGGCCTTGCCAGCCCTATGATCCGTTCTTCAACATCAACACCCCGGACGACCTGAGCCGGGCCCGCGCCATGGTGGCGCAGGGTCCAAACGCAAGCATGCCGACATGACCAACGCGACGCGCATTCTCGCCATCGATCAGGGCACCACGTCGACCCGTGCGTTGATGTTCGACGAAAATATGCAGGTGCTGGCGGCCGAACAATTGCCGCTGCGTCAGATTTATCCACGCGACGGGTGGGTCGAACACGACGCCGAGGAAATCTGGCAGGCGGCGCTGAAAGTCTGCCGCGGGGTGATCGAGCGCACCGGCGGGATCAAGGGAGTCGCCGCGATCGGGATCACCAATCAGCGCGAGACGACGGTGGTATGGGACCGCGGCACAGGCAAGCCGATCCACAACGCGATTGTCTGGCAGGACCGGCGCGGCGCGGCGATGTGCGCGGACCTTCGCGCCGCCGGTCACGAACCGGGCATTCAATCCAAGACCGGACTGATTCCCGATTCCTATTTTTCCGCGACTAAAGTCACATGGCTGCTGGATAACGTGCCCGGTGCGCGCGAAGCGGCGGAAACCGGCAAGCTTGCGTTCGGCACCATCGACAGCTGGCTGTTGTGGAAGCTGACCGGCGGGAAAGTCCATGCCACCGACGCCACCAACGCGTCGCGGACCATGCTGCTCGATATCGGCCGCGGCGCATGGGACGCGGATCTACTGGATCTTTTCCGCGTGCCCAAAACAATGGCGCCACAGGTGCGCGACACGTCCGGGCCGTTCGGCAAAACGGACGCCGCATTGTTCGGCGGCGAAATCCTCGTTACCGCGATGGTCGGCGATCAACAGTCGGCGCTGGTCGGGCAGGGCGGCGTGCGCGAAGGCGTGATCAAGAGCACCTATGGCACGGGGTGCTTCGTGTTGATCAATACCGGCGCGAATCAATTCCCCTCCCGCCACAAACTTTTGACGACGGTTGCCTATCAACTGAACGGCGCGCGGACATACGCGCTCGAAGGCAGCATTTTCAACGCCGGCACCGCGATCCAATTCCTGCGCGACAACTTGCGCCTGATCGCCAATGCCTCCGAAAGCGAAGCGATGGCGCGCGCAACCGACGGCACGAAAAGCCGCGTGCGTTTCGTTCCCGCGTTTACCGGCTTGGGCGCACCGTATTGGGACGCGGACGCGCGCGGGGCGATCCTCGGTTTGACGCGCGACACCTCGCCGGCCGACATCGTGCGCGCGGCATTGGAAGCGGTTTGTTTTCAAACCAACGATCTGCTCGAGACGTTCACGCGCGACGGCGTCGCCCCGCCCGAGGTGCTGCGCATCGATGGCGGCATGGCCGCCAACGACTGGCTTGTGCAGGAGTTGGCCGACGTCACCGGTATTCCGGTCGAGCGGCCCGTCATGACCGAGACGACCGTGCTGGGAGCGGCCTTGTTGGCGGCCCTGGGAATGGGGCTTTTGCCCTCCATTGAGGCCGTCGAGTCGGCTTGGCGACGCGATTTGCGCACCGAACCGCAGCTCGGGCCGGCCGAACGGGCCAGCCGCTTGGCGTCTTGGTGCGATGCGGTCGGCCGGGTCCGCAGCCACCGGCCGGAGTGAAGGTTCGCCAATAAATTCAGCCGATTCGCGGCGAAACAGGGCCGCAAAAATCCCCTAAACGGCTGAAACTGATAGGGTTTGCCCCCCTGGCGGCGACTGCCTCAATTTGGTTTGGAGCCGATTCTGTTGTAGAATTCTGACGGTGGACGGGTGGGGCTACGGTCAAGGGCGTTTAGATTCATATGCAGGGTTCTTCGGCTGGCGGTCCGGCCAAAACCGGCGTGACCGCGAAGGTAAAATGGTTCAATCCAGCGAAGGGTTTCGGGTTCGTTGCACCGACCGACGGGTCGGCTGACGCGTTCCTTCATGTTTCGGTCGTCCAGCGCGTCGGCCGTAACACTCTTCAGCAAGGTGCGACGATCGTGTGCGATCTCGCCGAGGGCCCGCGCGGTCCTCAGGTCTCCGACATTTCGCACGTCGACGATTCGACGGTGTCCGACGATGGCGGCGGCGGCGATTTCGGACATGACGACGTCATCGACGGCGAAGTGAAATTCTTTTCGCCCGACAAAGGATACGGCTTCGGTATGCCGACGAGCGGCGGCCAAGACGTGTTCATCGGTATTGGCGCGTTGCAGCGGTCCAATCTCGACCGCCTTGAATCGGGCCAGAAGGTGCGGATGTACGTGCGGCCCGGCAAGAAGGGCCCGCAAGCAGTGCGCATCGAAATCACCGGGCAAGCGCCGCCGCGCGACTAACGCGCGGCGCAACCGCCGAACGGCGCGGTTCGCGTTTTTTTCCGTGAGACGTTATCGCTGAATCGTTATGCGGCGGCCGGTGCGCGGCGTGAGGCGATCACCGCCACAAACGCGATCAACAGCGGCACGGCGATGGCCATATTCACGGCTTGCCAGCCAAGCGTGTTCTGCAACGCGCCCGAGGCAAACGTCGCCACGGTGATTCCCGCAAACACCAATGTATCGTTGGTCGCTTGCGCGACGCTGCGGTCTTCGGAACGGTAGCTTTCTGTCAGCAGCGTCGTCGCGCCGACGTACATGAAATTCCACCCCAGCCCCAGCGCGACCAAACCGAGCCAGAAATTCGCGAGATCGGTTCCGGAGAGGTGGGCCGCAATGCATACCGTGTTGAGCACAAGCCCGATCATGATGACCGGAATGGTGCCGATACGCCGGATCAGCGAGCCGGTGAAAAAACTCGGCACGAACATCGCGAGCGCGTGCCATTGGATGACGAATGCGGCGTTGTCGAAGGTCAAGCCGCAATCGACCATCGAGATCGGCGTTGCGGCCATCACCAGGATCATCACGCCGTAGGCAACCATGGCGGCCAACACGGCAGATGCGAATTTCGGCTGACGCAACAGTTCCACGATGCTGCGCCCCTTGACCGGAACCGCGGTGCGTGGCGGCGCCGGCGGCAGGCGCGCGAATTGCAAACCGACGATGTTGAGGGTGCACAGTATCGCAATGGTGACGTAACAACCGGCGAAACTGATCGGCGCGAGCAGATCGCGTGTGATTTTCGCGAGCTCGGGCCCCGCGAGTGCCGAAAGAACGCCGCCCGCCATCACCAGCGAGATCGCCCGGCTTTTAAATGCCGGTTCGGCCGCTTCGGCGGCGGCGAACCGATAGTAGCCCCAAAACGCGTTGTGCATCCCGAGCAACACCGCGCCCGACAGGAACAAGACGAACGAACCTTCCATCAGCGCGACCACCGATAAGGTTGCGCCGGCGATACCGATCATCTGGCCCAAGCTGAATCCCAAGCGCCGGCCGATGCGCGCCATCAGCATGGATGCCGGAAACGTGGAACACATCGTCGCCAGGAACTGCACGGCGAGCGGCAGCGTGACGAAGCGTGGATCGATGGCGAGATAAGCGCTGGCGAGAGCCGTGCTGAGCGTGACCATCGTCACGCCGGTCATCGAACCGGCCTGGGTCAACGCCAGGAGAAGAACGGTGCGGTGGCCGCCCGCGGCGCCTTCATCGACGACGGTGGCGGTCATTGCGGGCGAGCCGAACGGTCGTAGCGTCCGGCCGGAAGCGGCGGGGATTCATCTTGCTGACGCATGAACCGGTTGAAGAACGCGACCATGCCGTTTTCTTCTTCGGGTGCCGGCAGACATCCGATCGCCTTGCTGTCCTCCCACGGCTTGCGCCCGGCGTCGGCTTCGGCGGCGGGATCGGTGAAGTAGCACCGAGTCACGGCGATCGTATCCTCGTCGCCGAAAAACGCCCCGTTCAGTCCGGCGGCGATGGCGAAAACAATCACCGTCGCCCCGGCGCCGAACACGCTGGCGATCAACAGCCGCTTTGCATACGTCGAGTCCATAACGTCTATATAGCCAATCGCCGTGTTGGGAAAAAGGCGGCCTGCGCCATGGCGAACACGCTGATGTGATCGCCACCGGCCGACGCGCTTGCGGACAATATCCGTATACGGATTGGTGTCCAAACTTCCCGGCGCCTGCGTTGTGTGCAGGAGGATGAGAAATGTCCGTTCAAACCTTCAATTATCCGCGCCGAACCGCGATTTTGGGCTTCGCCGCCGGAATGAGCCTGCCGCGTACGGCTTTGGGCCAGGGGACCGAGGCCATCGGCCAGGTCGAACGCGTTCAAGGCGAGGCCCGTGCAGAACGCGCCGGGGGCAACGCTTCGCTACAAGGCGGCCATCCGGTGTTCGCCGATGACTTGGTGCAAACCGGGCCGCTTTCGCGCCTTAGCCTCATATTCGCCGATCAATCGCATTTAACGCTTGGCGAAAACGCCGAGGTTTTGATCGATGAATTTGTCTATCGCGGCAATCGCGAGAACGACGTTGTCGCACTGGCGTGGACCAGCGGCGCATTCCTCAGCGTCAGCGGCGCGATCGCCCGCGCGCGCGCCGAAGCCGTAAGCGTGCGGACACCGGTCGCCACAATCGGGATTCGCGGCACGGAATTCTGGGGTGGACGCTTGGAACGCGATTTTGAAGTGTTGGTGATCGAGGGACGCGTCGTCGTCGCCAACGCCGGCGGATCGGTCGAGCTTTCCCCAGGCGAGACGACAGCCGTAATCGACGGCGCCACAGCGCCTGCGGCGGCGGCCATCATGCCCGCCGATCGCCGGACGCGCGCCTTCGCCACCGTAACGTTCGCGCCTTAACCCGCGTCCGCGTACTTGAGGCAAAGTAACGGGTCGAAATTAACGGCTTGGCGCGCGACTTTTAATGAAATTGAAATTGTTCTATATATGTCTTCGATACCTGGGAAATGTGAATCGTTAACGCGTTCCGATCGACATGACACCGAGCCCAAAAACAACCAAAGCGGTCTTCGACCGCCTGCGTGCCGCGGGGCTACGCCCGACCCGGCAACGGCTGGCGTTGGCCAAGCTATTGTTTGCGCAAGGGCCGCGCCACATCACCGCGGAGGCGTTGTTCAACGAAGCCAAGGCGCGGCGTATCAACGTGTCGCTGGCGACCATCTATAACGCCCTGCACGACTTCACGGAATCCGGCCTGTTGCGCGAAATCACGGTCGACGCAAATCAGTCGTACTTCGACACCAACATCAGCGCCCATCACCATTTCTACTTCGAAAAATCGGGCCGTTTACAGGATGTGCCGGCCGACGAGATTCACATCACTCAATTGCCGACACCGCCGAAAGGCGGAACCATCAGCCGCGTTGACGTGGTCATTCGCGTGGCGGATTGACGGGGCGCACGTGCGCCGGTCCGAACATAAATTAGAATTATTCTAAAATACTTGACGCCCCCGGCCCGGCTTTGCTAAGCCAATGTCTCCGGCCGTGCCGGCGATAACCGGCAAACTGTCCAAACTGTCATTGTCTGCGGCGCGGCTGCACCGGCATACTCGGACGCGATCATTGCGGCATACGCTACGGTTCGTCCGCGCTGAAACACCACCAACAACAGTCTCAATAAGGAGGGACACATGGCAAACTTGAAAGGCTCCAAAACCGAAGGCAACCTGAAGGCCGCGTTCGCCGGCGAAAGCCAGGCCAACCGCCGCTATCTCTATTTCGCGCAAAAAGCCGACGTCGAAGGCCACAACGACGTGTCCGCGTTGTTCCGCTCGACCGCGGAAGGCGAGACGGGTCACGCGTTCGGTCACCTCGAGTACCTCGAAGTGGTCGGCGATCCGGCCACCGGCCTGGAGATCGGCGACACCAAAGCCAATTTGAAGGCCTCGGTCGCCGGCGAAACCCACGAGTACACCGACATGTACCC
>JAGREB010000354.1 GCA_020446775.1 Paracoccaceae bacterium | reverse complement strand
GCTGTGCGACGAACCGACGGGCGCATTGGATGTCGAAACAGGCATCGTCGTGCTGGAGGCGATCGCGCGAATCAATCGTGAACTGGGAACCACCACCGCCGTCATTACGCACAACGCGGTCATGTCGGCGATGGCCGACCGCGTCATGCGTTTTGCCGACGGTCACATCGTTTCGGTCGAACGCGTCGCGGAAAAGCTATCGCCGGATCAATTGTCATGGTGAAGGCGATTCACAAATTTCTCCTGGTTTGGTCGCAAACCGTCGGCGTTTCCGCGCTGGATCGCAAGTTGTTGCGCGACCTTTGGCGGTTGCGCGGTCAGGTCATTGCCATTGCCGCCGTTGTCGGTTCCGGTGTGGGCCTGTTGGTCGGCGTCTACGGCGTATTGTCGTCTTTGCAACTCAGCAAGGACGCCTTCTACGAACGATATCGTTTTGCCGATGTCTGGATTTCGGCAAAGCGCGCGCCCGACAGCCTGCACGACAAGATCGCGGCGATTCCCGGCGTTCAATTCTCTGAAACGCGCATTGTCGCCGATGTTACGCTCGACATGCCCGAAATGTCGGAACCGGTCCGTGGGCGCATGATCTCCACGCCGGAAGGCCGCCGGCCGCTTTTGAACAATTTCGATCTGCGCACCGGTTCGGTGCCTACGTACGGCCGCCCCGACGATGTGATCGTGTCCGAAGCCTTCGCCAAGTCTCATAATCTCGGAATCGGAAGCGGGATTACCGCCGTTATCAACGGCAAAAAGCGCAAACTGACAATCGTCGGCATCGCTTTGACGCCTGAATACATCTATGCCCTCGCCCCGGGCCAGATCATGCCCGACGACAAACGATTCGGGATCATATGGATGGGCCGCAAGGCGCTTGCGGCCGCGTTCGATCTTGACGAGTCCTTCAATAACGTATCGATCAAATTGACACGGGGCGCCATCGAAGCCGATGTGATCGACGCCCTCGATCACTTGCTCGAGCCCTACGGAGGCATCGGCGCGTACGGGCGGAAACACCAGATCTCCGATTTTTTCCTATCGAACGAATTGGAGCAGCTGAAATCTTCCGGAGCGATCGCGCCGACCATCTTTCTCGGCGTCGCCGCATTCCTGCTCAACATTGTGCTGACACGCCTGGTCGCTACGGAACGGGAACAGATCGGACTCCTGAAAGCGTTTGGCTATTCCGACTGGGACGTCGGTATGCAGTACATGAAATTGGTGGGCGTCATCACCGTGCTTGGGCTGTTGATCGGGATCGGCATGGGTTTGTGGTTCGGCGACGGCATGATCGGGATGTACACCGAATACTTCAAATTCCCGCTGTTGGCCTATCGCGTCGATCCATCCGTGTTCAGTAGCGCGGCGGCGGTTGCGGTTGCCGCGGCGGTCATCGGGGGTATGAGTGCCGTTCGCCAAGCGATTCATTTATCACCGGCGGTCGCCATGGCACCTCCAGTACCGACGTCCTACCGCCGCGGCGCGCTCGGCCGTCTGCTGAGCAACTTCCGTTTCAGTCAACCGACGCGAATGATCTTTCGCCACGTCACCCGCTACCCCCGCCGCACCGGGTTAACGGTCCTGGGTATCTCGTTCTCCGTCGCGCTGTTGGTGGCGTCGTTCTTCTTTCTGGATTCCGTCCAGCAAGTCATCAACGTCTATTTCTATCAGTCCGAGCGTCAAACGCTGACCGTGAACTTCGTCGAACCACGGCCGGCGACGGTCGAAGAAGAAATTCAACACCTGCCAGGTGTCCTCGCGACTCAACCGGTCCGAATCGCGAGCGTGCGGCTGCGCAACGGCCCGCGCGAGGAACGCACATCGCTGATCGGCCTCATTCCCAACGCCGATCTCAATCGCGTCCTCGACACCGACAGCAAGCCAATCGATCCCCCGGAAGGTGGCGTTGCGCTTAGCCGCCACTACGCCGAGAAACTGGGATTGCACATCGGCGATATGGTGACGGTGGAAGTCATGCAGGAACGCAGACCTATCCGCGATGTTCCCGTCACGCAAATTGTCGATCAGTACTTGGGGTTTGCGGCGTTCATGAGCCTCGAGGGGGTCAACCGCTTGATGCGCGAAGGACCGACGGTCACGGGCATTCACGTTCTCACCGATAACGCCAATGCCGACCAACTTTACAATCGGCTGAAAAACACGCCGGCCGTAGCGGCAGTCAACCAAACCTCCGCCGCGCTCGACAATTTCCGCAACAGTCTCGACGAAACGATGTACGTCATGATCGGGTTTTACATCGGTTTCTCCAGCTTGATCGCCGTGGGCGTCGCCTATAACAGCGCCCGCATCGCCCTGTCGGAGCGTGCGCGTTCG
>JAGREB010000353.1 GCA_020446775.1 Paracoccaceae bacterium | reverse complement strand
ATGGCACTCCTCGGGGCAACGCCCAAAATCCGTTGGCGAAAACCGGGGCAAACTCAGACGGAGCGGGTATTTAATTATGCTGATCAATAATTGGTATGTGGCCGAAGAATCCGCCGCCGTTCCAGCCGGCAAGACGTTCGGCGTCAAAATGCTGGGCTTCGACTTTGTTCTGTTCCGGGACTCGACCGGCAAGGTTCACTGCTTGAGCGACATATGTTGCCATCGCGGCGCGTCGCTAGCCGACGGCGAACTCGTGGCCGCTCACGGCGGCGGCTGCGTGGCCTGCCCATATCACGGATGGGAGTTCGATTCTGCCGGCCGCTGCGTCAAGATCCCGGCGCTCGGCAACGACACCAAACCGCCCAAACGCGCGCGCATCGATTCATATCCAACGGCCGAGAAATACGGTTGGATTTGGGTCTTCCTTGGCGACCTGCCTGAGAAAGAACGGCCGCCTCTTCCCGACTTGTTCCCCGAATTCGACGACCGCAACTGGGCCAAGATTCCCTACCGGTTCGAAGCGCAATGCAATTGGATGCGCATGGAGGAAAACTCGCTCGACACCGCACACACCAATTTCGTGCACAAGGCGTTCGGTTCCAAGCGCAACCCCAAGCTCGAAGCATTCCCAATCGAGGCAACCCCCTGGGGGGCGCGGGTCGAGCGCACCAAACCGGCGCCGCCGCGTGCCGTGAAGCAGGGCGAAATCGCCAAGCTTTTGTCGGAAGATCGGAAGCAGACCACCGTAACATTGGAATTCAGCGTGGTCGGCATCAGCCATCGCATCAATCCGACCTTCAAGCCGGGCATGAGTCAGATCAACTTCACCGCGCGCACGCCGATCGACCGCTTCCGCACGCGCGCCATCGGCTGGCAAGCCCGCAATTATCTCTTGGGCGAGGAACACAACGCCGAACGCATGGCCGGCATTCAGCAAGCCGTGGTCGAAGATTTGCGCGTCGTCGAAAAAGTGAAGCCCAAGCTGACGCCACCGACGCTGTCCGATGAATTCCTGACCGAAACCGACGGTATGGAGCTCGCGTTCCGGCGCAAGGTTTGGGACCTCGCCGCGCGTGGTTGGGAAATCGATTGGGACGCATACCTCAAGCTATCCGAGGATCATGTCGTCGTGATCCCCTCGCCGGCGCGCCGCGCAGACCCCAAAAACTGGATTCACAAGACGGTTCCTTTGCGGCCGGCGGTGAAGCGGCGCGGCGCATAGGGCAGGATGCGCGCCTAAGATTGCCGCGGTCCCCGCTTCGCCTAAGATTGCCGCGGTCCCCGCTTCAAGGATAATTGCCAAAGACCGTGCGGCCGTGGGACCGTAGCTGGGCGATGGCCGAAGATATCGTGCTCCACGACTTGATCGGTATGACGGCGCGGCAAGATCCCGCACGCGCCGCCGTTGTAATTGGATCATCGCCGAAATCGTACGAAGAACTGAACGCCGACGTCATGCGGTTGGCAAGGTGGATGGCGCGCCATGGTATCGGCTACGGCTCGACGGTCGCCTTTCATACTGTCGAACACTACTTCCACCGTGTCGCCTTGTTGGCAACGCTCGCCTTAAGAGCGGAATCGGTCACGATGATTCCCGCGCAATTCGAACGCATTGCGGCGATTTGCCCGTTGACTCACGTCGTTTCGCAAAATGGAAAATTACCGGCAAGCTTGCGGCCCGAATGCCGCCTGCTTCTGACCGACGACACGATCTTCTCGGGACCGCCGCCGAATTCCGAAGAGTTGGGCGGCCTGGAAATTCGCGACACCGACCCGGTTCGGATATTCATGTCGTCGGGCACCACTGGAGCGCCGAAGGCAATCAGAGTCGATGCGGGCTTGTTGCGTGCGCGCATGCGCGAAAATGCGGCTCGATACGAAATCGAACCCACCTCGCGGACATATACCGCCCTTGGACCATCGACAAATCTCGGCTTTGTTATTCCGCTCGCGACGTGGTGGCGCGGAGGCACAGTGGTGCTGCCCGGCGGCGCGGCCCGAAAAGATGCGAGCAACGCGGTCAAAAATGCGACACATATCTTCAATTCCCCTTCAGGATTGCGCCGCATCCTCGATGCATTGCCATCTAACTATAAAGGCCGCACGGCACCTGCTTGTTTCATAGGTGGGGACTTGCTGCCGAGCGCACTTCGGGACGAAGCCAAAACGAAGCTAGGCGCGGTTATGCACGTCGTCTATGGCGCAACCGAGATCAGTGGCGGTTGCGCGGGCAATGCCGATATCACCGACACGCATCCCGGAGCGGTTGGCTGGCCACGGCCAGGTGCGATTGTGGACATCGTCGATGAATCCGGCTCGCCCGTGCCGAGCGGGACCGAAGGGCTTGTCCGGATGAAAACCAACACCATGGTGACGGGTTACTTGGGGGTGACGGGTTACTTGGGGGTGACGGGTTACTTGGGCAGTCCGGGGGCAAACACGGAAGAGTTCCAAAACGGCTGGTTCTATACAGGCGATCGCGGATTTCTTCGGCACGACGGCGCGCTGGTGGTGACCGGCCGTGCCGTGGAAACTCTGAATATCAGCGGCACGAAGGTCGCCCCGGCGACCGTGGAATCCGACGTATTGCGCATCGATGGGATCATGGATGCCTGCGCGATGGTATTGCAGGGGCCGGATGGGCTGCCATGTTTGACTGTCGCGATTGCAGCAAAATCTGATGCCGATTGGAAAGTCTTGGCGAAATCCGTTTCAAACGCCTTGGCGCGCTTTCGAGCCGTGCGGGTGGTCGCCGTGTCGGACATTCCGCGCAACGCGATGGGAAAGATCGCGCGCGCGGAATTCGCCGAATGGGTTCGGGGAAAGCTTGCGAAGGAAGCGCAAATCCCCGGCGCTACTTCATCTTGAGGATTTCAATCCGCTCGCTCGCCGGAGACGTTTCCGACCGCACCAGCTTGACCTGCTCCGCCGAGACCTTTCCGGCGGTATTGCCCCAGCCCGATCGGATGAACGACACGACATCGGCAATTTGCTGGTCGTTCAGAAGAACGCGGAACGGCGGCATGCGATAGGAATCGGGCAAGCCCTCGACCACCAAGCGCCCCGACCCGTTCAGCGTGATATTGATCAGCGACGACGGATCCGGATCGAGCGTCGATGTGTTCCCCGCCAATGACGGCAGGAAGGTCCCGTACCCCATGCCATTGTCGGCATGACAGTGCTTGCAGTGCTGGACATAGGTCAAAGCGCCCGGTTGATCGAGTTTACGGTCGAGAAGCGCTTCTGTCGTCGCGCCGTCGTAGGCGTAGTCCAAATCATTGCTGCGCACACCGGGCAACGACTTCAGGTAAGTGGCGACAGCCGCCATATCGTCGCCGGTGAGGTATTGCGTGCTGTTATTGATCACCTCGACCATGGTGCCGTAGGCCGTGCCGAACTGGTTGTGGCCGGTCTTGAGATATTCCGCGATATCGTCTTGCGACCACCGGCCGAGACCAGCGGCGTTGTCCTGACGGAGATTCGACGCCGACCAGTGATCGAGCATCGCACCCGACAGAAAGTCGTCGTCTGAATCGTCAAGCGCCGCTTCGTTCCATGCCAGCCCACGCGGAGTGTGGCATGCACCGCAGTGACCGGCCCCCTGGACCAGATAGGCGCCACGGTTCCAAGCTTCGCTCTGTCCCGCATCGGGCTCGTACTCGTCCAAATCGACAAACAGCACGTTCCAGATTGCAAGCGGCCACCGCATGTTAAGGGGCGACGGTATCTCGCTGGGTTTGTTCGGGACACTGGCGGCAGGAACGCCGTTCATGAAAAACGCGTACATCGCCTCGACATCGGCGCGGGTCATCTTGGAATAGGACGGATAAGGCATCGCCGGATAGAGCCGGTGCCCGTCTTTCGCCACGCCGTAGCGCACCGCTTTGTCGAAATCGTCGACCGAGTAAGAGCCGATCCCATGTTCTTTGTCGGGCGTGATGTTGGTGACATAAATCGCCCCGATCGGCGTGGCCATTTTCAACCCGCCGGCGAACGCTTGTCCGCCCGGCACCGAATGGCAGGCGACACAATTGCTCGCGCGCGCGAGATACTCACCGCGAGCGATTGCGTCGTCAGACTGCGCCGAAGCCTGCCCGATCGTCGCCGCCAATAACGCGCCCGCCACCTGAAGTGCGTTTCGCATCGTCTCGCCCCCGTCTCACAAAAAAGTGCGGCCGACGCCGCTTTTGGTTACGTATCGTAATCGACCGTACCGACAGCGCCAAGTGCAAGAGAGGGGCGGATTTCGGGCTTAATTCACGATTGAAGCTCACGCGTGGGGCGCGCGGTGCGCGCCGTTGACGCCATCGCCGCCCCAATCTTAATGTCGCTGCATTCAAGTGTCCCGGTGTGCGGGACCGGTTTTCTCTCTATCCGGCACAATCATGAGCCTCGACGGCTGTTTCAACATCGGCGACCTGCGCAAAAAGGCGAAGCGGCGGCTGCCGGCACCGATCTTTCACTACATCGACGGCGGCGCCGACGACGAAGTCACACTTCGGCGCAACACTTCGGCGTTCGACGATTACGAATTGGTTCCCGACTACCTGGTCGACGTCTCCAAGATTGACACCCGGACCAAATTACTCGGGCTCGATCTCGACTGGCCGCTGTTCTGCTCACCGACGGCGATGTCGAAGCTGTTCCACCACGAGGCGGAACCGGCCGTGGCCCGTGCCGCGCGAAAAATGGGTACGATGTATAGTCTGTCGACCCTGGGAACGACGTCGATCGAGGATATTGCCGCCGCAAGCGACGGCCCGAAGATGTTTCAGGTCTACATCTTCAAGGACCGCGGTCTGACGCGCGAATTCGTGGCGCGCTGTAAAGCGGCAAAGTTTCACGCGCTGTCTTTGACGGTCGATGTCCCGATCGCGGGAAACCGCGAACGCGATTACGTCACGGGCATGATTCTTCCGCCACGCTTGACGTGGAAAAGTTTGCTGAGTTTCGCCACGCATCCCGATTGGGGGCTGAACGCGCTTCGCGATCCGTCGTTCGACATCGCCAACGTGAAAATCAGCAAGTCGTCGGGCTTGCAAGGCACGATTTCCCTGATCGGCTACATCAATCAGCAAATCGAACGCTCAATTACCTGGAAAGACGCGGAGTGGCTGGCGCAAGAGTGGGGCGGGCCTTTCATCGTCAAAGGCGTGCATTCGGCGCGCGACGCCAAGCGCGCGGCGGATATCGGCGCACATGCCGTGATGATTTCGAACCACGGCGGACGGCAGCTCGACG